>NZ_JBFULI010000013.1:0-112693 GCF_056400405.1 Pseudomonas sp. P5_B3
AAGCGCAAGCGCCTGCTGGGCGCAAGCGCCTGCTGGAGTTGACAGCGGAAGGCGTGCGGTTTGAACAGGCGCTGCGCCGTGAGCAGGTGAAATTGCTGGAGCGGGTGTTTGGTGAGGCTGGGGAACAGGCAGTGAATGGCTGGTTGGCGGTGAATCTGGCGCTGGGGAAAAGCCAGTAAAAATCTACCTGTCCTCAAGTCAGTCATCGCGGGCAAGCCACGCTCCCACAGGGTCTTCGACGTTCACAGGGTCAGCGAACGACACAAAACCTGTGGGAGCGTGGCTTGCCCGCGATGACTGACTTGAGGACAGGTAGATTTTTACTGGCTTTTCCCCAGCGCCAGATTCACCGCCAACCAGCCATTCACTGCCTGTTCCCCAGCCTCACCAAACACCCGCTCCAGCAATTTCACCTGCTCACGGCGCAGCGCCTGTTCAAACCGCACGCCTTCCGCTGTCAACTCCAGCAGGCGCTTGCGCTTGTCAGTCTCGGACGCAACGCTGTCGACCAGATGCATCTCCAACAATTGCCGCAACGGCATGTTCAGCGCCTGCTTGCTCACGCCGAGCAACGCCAACAGCTCCTTGACGCTCAGGTTCGGATAGCGGGCGATGAAAAACACGATGCGCTGATGCACCCGACTCAGGCCGCGACGTTCGAGCATTTCATCGGCCTTGGCGGTGAAGGCCTGGTAGCCGAAGAAAAACGCTTCCATGGCTTGCTGCTGGGAAAGCGGGCTTTTAAGGTCAAGCATATTGACGTATCCGTTCGGGCTGGCGTAATTTCGGTCAACAAGTTTGACTCATTTTCCACGTGCCTCGCTACCGGTGATCCCCATGGCTTTTTCCGAACGTGTCTCGCGCCTTGAAAGTTCTTTGATCCGTGAAATCCTCGCCGCGGCCCAGCGTCCGCAGATGATGTCGTTTGCTGGCGGTTTGCCGGCCGAAGCCATGCTGCCGAAGGTCGAGTGGAGCGAGATGCCGGTGTCCATCGGCCAATACGGCATGAGCGAAGGCGAACCGGCGTTGCGTGAAGCGTTGGCCGCCGAGGCGCGAACGTTGGGAGTGCCATGTGAGGCAAGCCAGGTACTGGTGGTCAGCGGCTCACAGCAGACCCTCGACCTGGCCGCCAAGCTGTACATCGACAAGGGCACCGAGATCCTGCTCGAAGCGCCGACTTATCTGGCGGCGCTGCAAATATTCAAGCTGTTCGGCGCCGATTGCCTGACCGTGCCGCTGGAGGCTGATGGGCCGAACTTGACGGAGTTACGCGCTCGTCTGGAACAACACCGCCCGGCTTTCATCTACCTGATACCGACCTTCCAGAATCCATCGGCGGTGCGTTACAGCGAAGCCAAACGCGACGCGGTGGCAGCGCTGCTCGATGAGTTCGGCGCCACCCTGATTGAAGACGAGCCTTACCGCGAACTGACCTTCGATGGCAGCAGTGCCACGCCGATTGTCAGTCGCTTGAAAAAGGCCAGCTGGATCTACACCGGTACCGTGTCGAAAACCCTGTTGCCGGGTTTGCGCGTTGGTTACTTGATTGCCAGCCCGGACCTGTTTCCCCATCTGTTGAAACTCAAGCAATCGGCAGACTTGCACACCAATCGGGTCGGCCAGTGGCAGGCGCTGCAATGGATCGGCACCGAGAAATATCAGCAACACCGTAGTGAGTTGCGCGATTTTTATCGGCGGCGTCGGGATGCGTTCCAATCGGCGCTGGAAGCTCATTTCTCCGATCTGGCGGACTGGAACGTGCCGCAGGGCGGGCTGTTTTTCTGGTTGAAACTCAAGGAGCCGCAGGACACCCGCACCTTGCTCGACGCCGCGTTGGCTAATGACGTGGCGTTCATGCCGGGCGAGCCGTTTTTCCCCGAGCCGGATAACCATCCGGGGTATCTGCGGTTGAACTTCAGCCACATTGATCCGGCGCGGCTGGATGAGGGGCTGAGGCGGTTGGCGGCGGTGGTGCGTTCGGGATTTGCGTTGTCTGGGCCGGCCTCATCGCGAGCAAGCTCGCTCCCACAGATTTTGTGAGCGCCACAAAACCACTGTGGGAGCGAGCTTGCTCCGGGCGGCGTTCCGACGATGGCGTCAGTCATAACACCGCAAGCAAATCAGGCTGCCGCGAATCGCTTGTCCAGATAATCAATGATCACCTTGGACTCATACATCCAGGTGGTCTGGCCATTCTCTTCGATGCGCAGGCACGGCACCTTGATCTTGCCGCCTTGCTCCAGCAAGGTCTGGCGATCCTGTTCGTTGTTCTTCGCGTCGCGAAGGGCCACCGGCACATTCAGGCGGCGCAGGGTGCGGCGGGTCTTCACGCAGAACGGACAGGCGTGGAATTGATACAGGGTCAGACCCTTGGCGGCGGATTCGACTTGGGCCTGAGCGGCGGCAGGGCGCTTTTTCTTGCTTGGACGAGTAATGAAGTCGATGAAAATGATCAGTTGGCCAAGGCCGACACGAAGCGCTTTTACGAACACGTTGAAAGCCTCACGGTGATAATGAATAAGGGCGCGCAGCTTACCTGATTTTCTGCGGACGAAAAAAAACCGGCGATGAACGCCGGTTTTCTTCGTGCCGCGAATCACTTGATGAGGCTGAGGAATTCGCTGCGGGTGGCTGCGTTCTCACGGAACTCGCCGAGCATCACCGAGGTGATCATCGACGAATTCTGCTTTTCCACGCCACGCATCATCATGCACATGTGCTTGGCCTCGATCACCACCGCAACGCCCAGGGCGCCGGTGACCTGCTGGACCGCGTCGGCGATCTGGCGGCTGAGGTTTTCCTGGATCTGCAGGCGACGGGCGTACATGTCGACGATCCGCGCCACCTTCGACAGGCCCAGGACCTTGCCGCTCGGGATGTAGGCGACGTGAGCCTTGCCGATGAACGGCAGCAGGTGGTGTTCGCACAACGAGTACAACTCGATGTCCTTGACCAGCACCATTTCGCTGTTGTCGGAGCTGAACAGGGCACCGTTGGTGACCTCTTCCAGTGTCTGTTCATAGCCGCGGCAGAGGTACTGCATGGCTTTGGCGGCACGCTTTGGCGTGTCGAGCAGGCCCTCGCGGGAGACGTCCTCGCCCAGTTGGCCAAGGATCGCGGTGTAATTCTGTTCCAGGGACATGAAACTACCTGTGGGATTTTACGCAAAGGGCAAGGGTACGGTGGCGGACACGACGCTGCAAGCGTGGCGCGTCGGCTTTACTCGTCGCGACCTTCCATCATGGTGCGTTTGAGCATCACATAAACGGCTCCCGCACCGCCGTGTTTCGCCTGGCAGGAGGTGAAGCCGAGCACCTGTGGATGCTGGCGCAGCCAGGTATTGACGTGGCTTTTGATCATCGGCCGCTTGCCATCCAGGCGTACCGCCTTGCCATGGGTGACGCGTACGCAGCGGATTTCGAATTTGGTGGCTTCGGCCAGGAACGCCCAGAGGGTTTCCCGGGCCTTTTCCACGCTCATGCCGTGCAGGTCGAGGCTGCCTTCGAACGGAATCTGTCCGATCTTGAGCTTGCGCATCTGGCTTTCCTGCACGCCATCGCGGGCCCACATCAGCTCGTCTTCAGGGCCGACGTCGATGACGAACTGATCGGACAGCCCGTCTACGGTGGTGGATTCGGTGCGCACGGTGGCCGCTTGGCGCAGCATGGCGATCTGCGTGCGGTCAGCCTTGGGTTTGCCGGTTTCGGCGCGATCGTGCCTGATTGGCTTGACGCCCAGGATCGCGCTTTTGAACAGGGAAAAATCGTCGTCTTGCATGTCAGCCTCCGCGAAGGGCGGCCAGTTTACCCAACTCGAAGCGAATCGGGCGCGACAAAAACGCGTGTGACGCTTGGTTCAGTCGTGTTTTTTCATCAGGTGCGGCGACATGGCCAGTTCCCGCGACTGCCGAGAGCGACGACGGCAACGGCGCCATAGCCAGACACCGAGGTACAGCACGAACAGGCCGATGACCAGGATCACGGCAGCACCGGTGCGGCTTGTGTTCAATTCACCCAGGGCGGGTGCGTGGCCGAGCAGGCTGGCGACACCGGCCATGGCAAGCAGCACGCCGCACATCGCCAGCAACGCCGCGAACGTCGCGCCGATTCGAAAACGCCAGTTGCTTTGGCCTTTGGGCCGCAAGCGGCGAGCGTCAAAACCATCGGATAACTTCATTCCGACCTTCCTCAATGGGTATCGGCCCTTCGACCGGGAGTTGACCGGGATGTTCCTGAGGCTAAGACAATTACGGCAATTGAGAGGCTTTTGCGGATGAGCGGCATTCCAGGCCGCTCATTGAGCCTCGATCAGATCAGTTCACGGGTCAGCGCGAGGGTGGCGAAGTTGTCCCCCATGATCGCCATTTCGGTCTGATGAACGTGTTCGGCGCTGAGCACGCCGCCCTTGTAAGGCAAATCGCGAGTGGCGCAGGCATCTTCAATGAGTGTGCAGCGGAAGCCAAGGTTCTTCGCTGCGCGCACGGTGGTGCTGACGCTGGAGTGACTCATGAAACCGCAGACGATCAAGTCGAGGGCGCCGAGGTCTTCCAGGCGTTTGGCCAGTTCGGTGCCGTGGAATGCGCTTGGCAGCAATTTACCGATGACGGTCTCGTCACTCTGTGGCTCCAGGTCCGGAATGAATTCACCACCGACGCCTTGCGGGTTGAACATTCCGCCGAGGGTGCCGAGATGGCGGACATGCACGATCGGCCGGCCGGCGGCACGGGCAGCGGCGAGCAATTGCTTGATGTTCGCGACGGCCTCATCCATGCCGCTGAGGGCCAGTGGCCCGCTCAAATATTCTTTCTGGGCATCGATGATGATAAGGGTCGCATGGCTCAGTTTGGCTGCCGGATAACCGCGGCCGCTGAGTTGAAACATCGTTTTTGGAACGGACATTCTGGGGCTCCTTGGAGTGGGGCTTTTGCGACATTGTCCTCTGGCTGAGCGGTTCTGTGAATCGCTACGATCGTAGATGCCGTCGTTGCTGGCCTGTAGCCTTGTCAATAGTCGCGTTTTGTTCAATAGCCTGGCGAAAAAACGGATAACTCCTACATTTGAATCGGTAGTTTTCCCGCGTCGTCGTGACGCCGTTTGACTGGTAGAATCGCCCGTCGATTTTTCTGGAGTTTGCCGTCGTGATCACTTCCCGCCTTCGCACCCTGCGTGACCATATCCGTTGGGCCGTCAGCCGCTTCCATGGGGAGGATCTGTTTTTCGGCCATGGCACCGACAATGCCTGGGACGAAGCCCGGCAATTGGTGTTGGGTGCGCTGCACCTGCCGTGGGAAATCGCCGACAGCTACCTCGACTGCAATCTGGAAGAAGAGGAAGTCGTTCACCTGCAGCTTTTGCTCAAACGCCGTATCGAAGATCGGGTGCCTACCGCTTATCTGCTGGGCGAGGCCTGGTTCTGTGGCATGTCGTTCATCGTCGATGAGCGTGTGTTGATCCCGCGTTCACCCATCGGCGAGTTGATCGAAAATCGTTTTACTCCATGGCTGGCTAACGAGCCGGCGCGAATTCTCGACCTGTGCACCGGTTCCGGTTGCATCGGTATCGCCTGCGCCTACGAGTTCCAGCATGCCGAGGTGGTTTTGGCGGACCTGTCGTTCGAAGCGCTGGAAGTGGCCAATCAGAACATCGAGCGCCATGGTGTCGATGAGCGTGTGTACACGGTGCAGGGCGACGGTTTCGAGGGCTTGCCGGGACAACGTTTCGACCTGATCGTGTCGAACCCGCCCTACGTCGATGCGGAAGATTTCGCTGACATGCCGGACGAATACCAGCACGAACCGGAGCTGGGCCTGGCCTGCGGTGACGACGGTTTGAACCTGGTACGGCGCATGCTCGCCGAAGCGGCGGATCATTTGACCGAGAAGGGCTTGCTGATAGTCGAGGTGGGCAACAGCCAGGTGCACGTCGAGGCGTTGTACCCGGAAGTCGACTTCGCCTGGCTGGAGTTCGAGCGTGGCGGCCATGGTGTGTTCATGCTGAGCGCGCAGCAGTGCCGGGAGCATCAGGCGTTGTTCGCTTCCCGCGTTTAACCCCTGTAGGAGCGAGCCTGCTCGCGATGGACGTTAACGATGACGCGTGTTTTCTGGAAAAACGCGTCGCCCTTTAGCCCATCGCGAGCAGGCTCGCTCCTACAAGGAATGGCCGCACCGCCAACTATCGGTGCGTGGCAATCCAGATCAACAACCCCGCCTGAAACACCGCGAACGCCACCAGACAGGTGATGGTGAAACGCAGCCCGGCGTCTTCACGCTTGTACTTGCTGACTTTCTCTTCGTGCTTCTTGAGTTTGACTTCTTGCTCGGCCAGGTTCTGCTCGGCTTGCTGGAGCATCTGCGCCGCCTCGAGAATCTCCACGACCTGCAGTTTTTCGCTGTTCCAGTCGCCAGAAAGGTCGCCGACCTTGACCGGCTTGACGCTGCCTTTCAAATGTTGGGCATCGGCATACACCACGTCGAAACCGTGCACACGCAAAAAGTGATCGCGGCGCAGGCGGGTGTCTTCGTTCAGCGCATCCTTGTTGTTCAGGTCAAAGCCGTCGACGGTGTAGGTCGGCCAGCGTTTCTTCGCCCAGTTGATGCCCTGGGCCGCCAGGTAGCGGCCAATGCCACGGTTCAGCGGTTCAACCTGCAAACCGCTGTCCGGGCCGAAATGCACGCGCTTTTCGGCGTGATCGACCCACACGTCCAGATGATTCTGTTCCTTGCGTACACGCTGGCCGGGCAGGGTGATGCTCATGCGCATCAGGCTGCGTTCCTTGTCGTTGCGTTCGGCATAGCCTGATTCGACAAAGCGCAACGGGCGCCCGCCGGTGTTGCGGTCAGTCTGCAGCGGCGCCAGACGGAGCATCTTGTGGTGCTCGACGTGGACGTCCGCCCAGGGCAGCTCGACCGCCGGCGGTGCGTCAGTTTCAGCGGTGGTGTCGGGTGAAGTCTGGGTGTCGGTCATAACGGCGAGATCCTGTCCAAGCTCAGCTTGTCGCCAGGCAATGTGCTGGCGACAAAGGCTTATCGGCCGTTTTTTTCAGGACTGGAGGTTAACTGGTGCGAAGTCCGTCAATAAAACCGATGATTCGCGTGCCCAGTTCCGCCGCCAGGGGCAACTGCGGGTCTTTATAGGAGGCCAGTTGGCGTTTGACGTCGTTGGGCACGATGCGCATGACGTGGTTCATACCCTCGATCAGCGCCAGTTCGGCGTCCGGTTTGGCGGCCTTGAGCAGCCTTGCGTCATTGACGCCGACCTGGATGTCGTTGCTGCCCTGGATGATCAGCGCCGGCATTTTCAGCTTGGCAAACGCCGCGGCCGGGTCCTGGCGGAACAGGGAAATCAGGTACGGCTGCACGCTCGGACGGAAAATCGCCTGCAACGGAGGCGGCACATTGTCGTCGGGTTTCCCGGCCTTGAGGCTGTCGAGCAATTCATTGCTGCGCAGCATCAGCGGTGGAGGCAGACGATTACCCAGTTGCTCGCGGATGACCTGATCGACCGGCCTGGCGCTGCCGGAGACAGAAATCACCGCGTCGGCATCGATGCCTGGCGCCGCGAGGCTGGCGATCAAGGCGCCTTCGCTGTGCCCCAGCACGATCAGCTTGCCGAAACGCGGATCGGTCTTGAGCTTCTGACCCCATGCTTCGGCGTCGGCCACATAGGCTTCCACCGTCAGATTGCGTTCGTCCGGCGTGGCGGCCAGGCTCGCGGCCACGCCACGCTTGTCGTAACGCACGCTGGCAATGTTGTGTTTGGCCAGCACCCAGGCCAGGCGCTTGAGGCTGTCATTGCGCCCGCCGTCGGCGTTGTTTCCGTCACGATCCGTAGGGCCGGAGCCGGAAATGATCAGGACGACCGGCACTGGATTGTCGGATTTTGGCAGTAACAGCGAGCCGAAAAGCTCGCCGGTGCCGGTATCCAATGTGATCGGTCGTTGCAGGACAGTCGCCTGGGCAAAGCCGGAAATCAGGGTAAGGCTCAAGGCAAGAACTCGCAGCATCATCGCGCCATCATTCAGAAGATGCCGGTTGGACTCACAGGCACCCATAAGGTTCGAGGATGAACTACTTGGGTAGCCTGCGTATACTGGCGCGCATTACGTATTCAGGTTCATTTCACGGAGCGTCCTGCATGTCCGGCAATACCTACGGCAAGCTGTTCACTGTCACCACCGCGGGCGAAAGCCATGGTCCGGCGTTGGTCGCCATTGTCGATGGCTGCCCGCCGGGCCTGGAGATATCCCTGGAGGATCTGCAGCGTGACCTGGACCGCCGCAAACCCGGCACCAGCCGCCACACCACCCAGCGCCAGGAAGCCGACGAAGTCGAAATCCTCTCCGGCGTGTTCGAAGGTCGCACCACCGGTTGCGCCATCGGCTTGTTGATCCGCAACACCGACCAGAAGTCCAAGGACTACTCGGCGATCAAGGATCTGTTCCGCCCGGCCCACGCCGACTACACCTACCATCACAAGTACGGCGAGCGCGACTACCGCGGCGGCGGTCGCAGCTCGGCCCGTGAAACCGCAATGCGCGTTGCGGCCGGTGCGATTGCGAAAAAATACCTGGCCAGCCAGGGCATCGTCATTCGCGGCTACATGAGCCAGCTGGGGCCGATTGAAATCCCGTTCAAGACCTGGGATTCAGTGGAGCAGAACGCCTTTTTCAGTCCGGACCCGGACAAAGTGCCGGAACTGGAAGCCTACATGGACCAGTTGCGCCGAGACCAGGATTCGGTCGGCGCAAAGATTACCGTGGTCGCCGAAGGCGTGATGCCGGGCCTGGGCGAACCGATCTTCGACCGTCTCGACGCCGAACTGGCCCATGCGCTGATGAGCATCAACGCGGTCAAGGGTGTGGAAATCGGCGCCGGTTTCGCCAGCGTCGCCCAGCGTGGCACCGAGCATCGCGATGAAATGACCCCGCAAGGTTTCCTCAGCAACAACGCGGGCGGCATTCTCGGCGGTATTTCCTCCGGTCAGCCAATCGTTGCGCACCTGGCGCTTAAGCCGACGTCGAGCATCACCACGCCGGGCCGTTCCATCGACATCCATGGCAACCCGGTGGAAGTGATCACCAAGGGCCGTCACGACCCGTGCGTCGGCATCCGCGCCACGCCGATTGCCGAGGCGATGATGGCCATCGTGCTGATGGATCACCTGCTGCGTCACCGTGGGCAGAACGCCGATGTGCGTGTGAGCACGCCGGTGCTGGGTCAGCTGTAAATGGCTGACCTCATGGTCGCAGCCGTCTGATGGCGACTGCGGCGCTCCCGTACTGGCGGCTCTCCAGTTTCTATCTGTTCTATTTCGCCTTGCTCGGTTCGACAGCGCCGTTTCTGGCGCTGTACTTCGATCACCTCGGATTCAGTGCCGCGCGCATCGGTGAACTGGTGGCGATCCCGATGCTGATGCGCTGCGTGGCGCCGAACATCTGGGGCTGGCTGGGCGACTACAGCGGTCGGCGGCTGGCCATCGTGCGTTTCGGCGCGGTGTGCACGCTGCTGACGTTCTCGCTGATTTTCGTCAGCAAGACCTACGCCTGGCTGGCAATGGTCATGGCCTTGCACGCGTTCTTCTGGCACGCGGTGCTGCCGCAGTTCGAAGTCATCACCCTGGCGCATTTGCAGGGCCAGACCTCGCGCTACAGCCAGATTCGCCTGTGGGGCTCGATCGGTTTCATCATCACCGTGGTCGCGCTGGGTCGGCTGTTCGAATGGCTGAGCCTGGACATCTACCCGGCGGCGCTGGTGCTGATCATGGCCGGCATCGTACTCAGTAGCCTGTGGGTGCCCAATGCCCAACCGGCGCCGGGCAACCGGGTGACGGGGGAAGGATTTCTCAAGCAATTGCGCAGCCCCGGCGTGTTGGCCTTTTACGCCTGTGTGGCGCTGATGCAGATGAGTCACGGACCGTATTACACGTTCTTGACCTTGCATCTTGAGCACCTGGGGTACAGCCGTGGCGTGATCGGCATGCTCTGGGCGGTCGGCGTGGTCGCCGAAGTCCTGATGTTTCTGGCCATGAGTCGGATCTTCGCGCGTTTTTCCCTGCGCCGGGTGCTGATGGCGAGTTTTCTGCTGGCGGCGCTACGCTGGTTACTGCTCGGCTCGTTGGCCGAATTTTTGTGGGTGCTGTTGTTCGCCCAGGTGTTGCACGCGGCGACATTCGGCAGCTTTCACGCCGCTGCCATTTCATTCGTGCAACGTAGCTTCGGTGCGCGCCAGCAAGGTCAGGGCCAGGCACTGTATGCCGCCCTGGCCGGCACCGGTGGTGCATTGGGCGCGTTGTATTCCGGTTACAGCTGGAACGCCCTCGGTGCGGCATGGACCTTTAGTATTGCCAGTCTCGCAGCCGTCGCGGCTGCCGTTATCATTGCCACACGTATGCAAGAGGACAGGCCATGAGCCTTACCCGTGAACACCTCGCCCAGGAAATCATCGACGCCGGGCGTTTTCTGTACGGCCGCGGCTGGTCGCCGGCCACCAGCAGCAATTATTCGACCCGCCTGTCGCCGACCGAAGCCTTGCTGACCGTGTCCGGCAAGCACAAGGGGCAACTCGGCATGGACGATGTGCTGGCCACTGACCTGTCAGGCAACAGCCTGGAACCGGGCAAGAAACCGTCCGCCGAAACCCTGTTGCACACCCAGCTCTACAGCTGGCGTCCGGAGATCGGTGCGGTGTTGCACACCCATTCGGTGAATGCCACCGTGCTGTCGCGCCTGACGTCGCAAGACTTCATCGAGTTCGAAGACTACGAACTGCAAAAAGCCTTCAGCGGTGTGACCACCCACGAATCCCGGGTGCGGGTGCCGATTTTCGACAACGATCAGGATATTGCGCGCCTGGCCGCCAAGGTGCAGCCTTGGCTTGACGCCCATCCCGATTGCGTCGGCTACCTGATCCGCGGGCACGGCCTCTACACCTGGGGCGCGCGCATGAGCGATGCCCTGCGGCAGATCGAGGCCTTTGAATTTTTGTTCGAGTGCGAGTTGAAGATGCGCTCGCTCCTGAACTTTAAAGCATGAACCGTTAAGGAGTTGCCCTGATGAGCAGCCTGTCCGTTTATCACGTCTCCAGCCCTGAAATCCCCAACAAGGTGCTGACCCATTTCGAAGACATCGCCTCGACCCTGGCTGAGCAGGGCGTGCGTTTCGACCGCTGGCAGGCCGCCACAAAACTCCAGCCGGGCGCCAGCCAGGATGAAGTGATCGCCGCCTATCAAGAGCAAATCGACAAGCTGATGACCGAACGCGGTTACATCACCGTTGACGTGATCAGCCTCAACAGCGACCACCCGCAAAAAGCCGAATTGCGTGCCAAGTTCCTCAACGAACACCGCCATGGCGAAGATGAAGTACGATTTTTCGTCGCCGGCCGTGGCCTGTTTACCCTGCACATCGACGATTACGTCTACGCAGTGCTCTGCGAGAAAAACGACCTGATCTCGGTGCCGGCGGGCACCAAACACTGGTTCGACATGGGCGAGCACCCGCATTTCATTGCGATCCGTCTGTTCAACAACCCGGAAGGCTGGGTGGCCAACTTCACCGGCGAAGACATCGCCAGCCAATTCCCGCGCCTGGAGGACTGAGTCGATGCCGATCAAAGCGATTCTCACCGACATCGAAGGCACCACCAGCGCGGTGAGTTTTGTGTTCGACGTGCTGTTTCCTTACGCGGCGAAGCATCTGCCGGACTTCGTTCGTGAGCACGCCGGGCGTGTAGACGTGGCGGCACAGTTGGACGCCGTGCGCCGAGACAGCAATGAGCCGGACGCCGATGTCGAACGCGTTGTCGAGATCCTGCTGGGCTGGATTGCCGAAGACCGCAAGGCCACGCCGTTGAAAGCGTTGCAGGGCATGGTCTGGGCGCAGGGCTATCTGGCCGGGCAGTTGAAGGGGCACGTGTACCCGGACGCCGTTGAAGCGCTCAAGCGCTGGCATCAGGAAGGCTTTCAACTTTTTGTTTATTCGTCCGGTTCGATCCAGGCGCAGAAGCTTATCTTCGGCTGCTCCGAGGCGGGGGATCTGACGCCGTTGTTCAGTGGTTACTTCGATACCACTTCAGGGCCCAAGCGCGAGGCGCAGTCTTACGCCAACATCACCCAGGCGATCAACCTTGAGGCAGGGCAGATTCTGTTTCTGTCGGACATCGTCGAAGAGCTCGACGCGGCGCGCACGGCGGGGATGGCTACTTGCGGACTGGCCCGCGAAGGCGGCGAACTGGCGGGGCATGTCACTGTGGACAGCTTTGCGCGGATAAATCCTGCTGCCTTCTAAGCACTACACCACTTGTAGGAGCGAGCCTGCTCGCGATTGCGGAGTGTCAGTCAACGTCAATGTTGAATGACAGATTGCAATCGCGAGCAGGCTCGCTCCTACAGTGTTTTTTACAGCGAATGATAGGTCGGCAGGGCAAACCGTTGCTGGCTCTGCAGCATTGAAATCTGCGGCAGCTCACTGGCTTGTTCGGCGAGGTCACGGCGAATCGCGCTGATGACCCAGGACAGTTGATCACCATTGTGCAATTGCTGGTAGGAGATCGAGCGTATGAATTCTCTGCCGTCGGCGCTGCGCAAGGTCAGCAGAATCCCGCCATCAGGGCGGTCCTGGGTAGTGACTGCGAAGTTGGAGAACAAGGACGAAAATTTTTCCTGGATAAGGCTCATGTCGTTCAGCTCCATGATGACTTGAATGGCAAGCATGGAGAGACTGTTGCAGTCTTTGTGCCATTCATTTCAGCTGAACAATATTAAGTAAAATCAACATGTTACGGTTTTGAGTGATTTTCGCTTTCGTGCAATCTGCATGAATGGCCATCGTGCATCCTGCATTTTGCAGGTACGTCGGCGACTCGATGGAACCAATTGGCGCGCACGGGATCATCTTCGCGCAGCGCTATTGCGGATCAAGATCGCGGATCAAGATCGCAGATACAAAACATTTCAAAAACCGCGTGTACAGCTCAAGAACCGTTGACGTATTTTCGGGCTCAGTCATCGCCACCCGACAATAAAAAAAGATCGAACGGGAGCAATCATGAGCCGTATGTCGAACGACACGATTACCTGGGGCATGATGCTCCGCAAGTTGCCTTCCATCGCCAAAGCCATCCCCCGGGTGGTGAAGGGGATGAAGGCCGCCAACGTCAAGGACCCGACCCAAGCGTGTGGTTTAGGCTGGAGTTTCGAGCAAGCTGCGTTGCGCAACCCGGATGGCCCGGCGCTGTTGCAAGGCGACGTAACGCTCAGTTACTCCGAGGCCAACCAATGGGCCAACCGCATTGCCCATCACCTGATCGGCCAAGGCATCGGCAAGGGTGATGTGGTGGCGGTCTTTATCGAGAACCGTCCGGAACTGCTGGTGACGATTCTTGCGGTGGCCAAGGTCGGCGCGATCAGTGCGCTGCTCAATACCTCGCAGACCCGCGACACCCTGGTGCACAGTGTGAATCTGGTGGCGCCGGTGGCGATCATTGTCGGTGAGGAGTTGGTCCCCGCGTACCTGGCGGTACGTGATCGGGTGTCGATCAAGGCTGACCGGACCTGGTTCGTCGCCGATCAGGACACCTCTCGCCAACCGGGTATCGCGCCTGAAGGTTTCGTCAACCTGATGACCGCCAGTCTCGACGATGCCAGCGACAACCCGCCCAGCAGCCAGCAGATTTTCTTCGACGATCCCTGTTTTTATATCTACACCTCGGGTACCACTGGGCTGCCCAAGGCTGGCGTGTTCAAGCACGGACGCTGGATGCGCAGCTCTGCGAGCTTCGGCATGATCGCCCTGGACATGCGCCCCGACGATGTCGTCTATTGCACCTTGCCGCTGTACCACGCCACGGGCCTTTGCGTGTGCTGGGGGTCGGCCGTCAGTGGTGCCAGTGGGTTCGCCATCCGCCGCAAATTCAGCGCCAGTCAGTTCTGGAACGATGCGCGCAAGTACCGGGCGACAACCATCGGTTATGTCGGCGAACTGTGCCGCTACCTGGTCGATCAACCGCCCTGCGCCGACGACAGCCGGCACGATGTGAAGAAAATGATCGGCAACGGCTTGCGTCCCGGTGCCTGGAACGAGTTCAAGACCCGCTTTGCGGTGAATCACATCTGCGAGCTGTACGCCGCCAGTGACGGCAATATCGGCTTCACCAATATTCTTAACTTCGACAACACCATCGGTTTTTCCCTGATGCGCTGGGAGTTGGTCGCTTACGACCACGACAGCGGCGCGCCGATTCGTCAGGCCAACGGCCTGATGCGCAAGGTCGCCAAGGGTGAGCAGGGGTTGTTGCTGGCAAAAATCGACGACAAGGCGCCCCTGGACGGCTACACCGATCCGCAGAAAACCGCCAAGGTCGTGCTTCAGGATGTGTTCGAAAAGGGCGACCGCTACTTCAACACCGGCGACCTGTTGCGCAACATCGGCTTTGGGCATGCGCAGTTTGTCGACCGCCTGGGCGACACCTACCGCTGGAAGGGCGAAAACGTCTCGACCACGGAGGTCGAAAACATCCTCCTGCAACACCCGCTTGTTTCCGAAGCCGTGGCCTATGGCGTGGAAATCCGCAACACCAATGGCCGGGCCGGGATGGCGGCGATTACCCCGGCCGAATCCCTGGCAACCCTGGACTTCAGTGAACTGCTGGCGTTCGCTCGCGAGCAAATGCCGGCCTATGCGGTGCCGCTGTTCCTGCGGGTGAAAGTGAAAATGGAAACCACCGGGACTTTCAAGTATCAGAAGACCCGACTCAAGGACGAGGGCTTTGACCCGGATAAAACCGGAGATGACCCGATCTATGCCTGGCTGCCGGGGACCCGGACTTACGTACAGGTCACGCAGCAGTTGTTGTCTGACATCCACGGCGGCAAGTACCGCTATTGAATCTGGCTATGGCGGCCCATGAGAAAAAACAAGTGACAGTGCCGGGGCCGCTCGGGAAACTGTCGGCTTTTACGAATGACAGAAAAGGGAGTGCCCAATGTCAGACAAAAGCCGCCAGATGACCCCCGAAGAAGCCGCCGAATTCACCGAACAGGTATTCAACAAGGCACGGGAGGGCGATGCGGCGATGATGGCCGCGCTGCTGACCAAGGGTTTGTCGCCGAACCTGCGTAATCACAAGGGCGATACCTTGCTGATGCTGGCCGCTTATCACGGTCATGTGGACACGGTAAAAGTCCTGCTCGAGCACAAGGCCGATCCGGAGATCCGCAACGACAACGGCCAGAGCCCGATTGCCGGCGCCGCTTTCAAAGGCGACCTGGCGGTGATCAAGGCATTGGTCGAAGGTGGCGCGCAGGTTGAAGGTTCGTCCTTCGATGGCCGGACGGCACTGATGATGGCGGCGATGTTCAACCGCGTCGAAGTGGTCGATTACCTGATCAGCAAGGGTGCCGACCCGAAAGCCAAGGACGCCAATGGCATCACCGCGCTGGAAGCGGCCAAGACCATGGGGGCTTCCGATACGGTTGCTCAGCTTGAGAAGCTGATTGGCTGATTGCTTTAAAAGATCGCAGCCTTCGGCAGCTCCTACATTGAGTGGCGTATACCTGTAGGAGCTGCCGAAGGCTGCGATCTTTTTTGGGCATTCGAATCCATCCTTGCGCTATCCTTCGCGCCCTCAATACTCCCCTCGCTACAGGATCCGCCCCATGAAAGCTGCACTCGTCGAACTCATCAGCAAAATCAGCTCCGGGTGCATGGGCGAAGACGAAATTCTCAAGATCGCGGACGAAGCAGCCCAGGCCTACGCCGAGCCGCAGGCTTTTCTGACTGCCAATCCGGACATCAACTACGACGAAACCTTCCCGATCCCGTTGGGTGAGTGGGTGGTGGTCGGCAGCCTGCCGGAAACGGTGCTGTTCCAGGCTGACACCTACATGGACCTGTTCGCGCAAATCGTCGCCTCGTTCGGCCCGGGGGTGGAATTCAATCTCAAGCCCAAGCAACTGGCCAAGACCGAAGCCCTGACCGCGCTCAATCGCATCCAGGTGCAGATGAGCAGCCTGAACAAGGAAAACGGCGGCTACACGCTGATGAACTTCAGCCAGTTGCTCGATGACGAGTTGCAGGTGGTGCTGGTCTACGGCAATGACGTGCCACGGGTGCTGGAATTGTGCACTGAAGCCGGTATCGCAGCCGCGCCATCCCTGGAAGCCCTGAAAGTGGCGATCCACGTCTGATAGCCAAACACTGTCAATAAAAAGGAACCCTCGCGACGACCGTCTATCCTGAGAGGGCAAATCACTCTTTGGGAGCGTCACCATGGGTTCCACGTTCAACAGCCTGGTTGCCTTGATCATTTTTGCCCTGGACATCTGGGCCATCATCAACGTATTCAAAAGTAGCGCCGAGACCGGGATGAAAATCCTCTGGGTGCTGTTGATCGCGCTATTGCCAGTGCTGGGACTGATCATCTGGGCCATCGCCGGGCCGCGGGGCAATGTCAAGTTCTGAACAGGCGACACGGAACCTGTGGGAGCGTGGCTTGCCCGCGATGGGATCACCGAGGTGTAACTGACAGACCGTGGCGCCTGCATCGCGGGCAAGCCACGCTCCCACAGGATTGTGGAATGCTGATCAACTGAGGTTCGACCTGTCATGTTCCGCGACGTAGAATGCGCGCCTTTCCCGGTCAATCGAGACGCTCGATTGGCCATCATGGGCGGGTAACCGTCCGTTGCCACCCGCATTCATCGGAGCACTTCCCATGAGCATCACCCCGACCAGCGACTACCTGGAAACCCTCTACGAAGGCTACGGCCAGCGTTTTCGCATGGAAAAACTGCTGCACGAAGTGCGCACCGAACACCAGCACCTGGTGATCTTCGAGAACCCGCGCATGGGCCGGGTGATGGCACTGGACGGCGTGATCCAGACCACCGAAGCCGACGAGTTCATCTATCACGAAATGCTGACCCACGTGCCGATCCTAGCCCATGGCGCCGCCAAGCGCGTGCTGATCATTGGCGGCGGCGATGGTGGCATGTTGCGTGAAGTGGCCAAGCACCGCAGTGTCGAGCACATCACCATGGTCGAGATCGACGGCACCGTGGTCGACATGTGCAAGGAATTCCTGCCGAACCACTCCAAGGGTGCATTCGATGATCCACGCCTGAACCTGGTGATCGACGACGGCATGCGTTTCGTCGCCACCACCACTGAAAAGTTCGACGTGATCATTTCCGACTCCACCGACCCGATCGGTCCGGGTGAAGTGCTGTTCTCGGAAAACTTCTACCAGGCCTGTCACCGCTGCTTGAACGAAGGCGGCATCCTGGTGACCCAGAACGGCACGCCGTTCATGCAGATCGAAGAAGTGAAGACCACCGCCGGTCGCTTGCGCAGCCTGTTCCCGGACTGGCACTTCTACCAGGCCGCCGTGCCGACCTACATCGGTGGCTCGATGACCTTCGCCTGGGGCGCGACCAATACCGCTTATCGCAAGTTGTCCCGCGAAACCCTGCAACAGCGCTTCACGGGCAGCGGCATCATCACCCGCTACTACAATCCTGAAATCCACATCGGCGCCTTCGCCCTGCCGCAATACGTGTTGCAGGCAGTGAACAAGCCAAGCAACGACTGATCTTTCAGTCCACGCACCAAACCTGTGGGAGCGAGCAGGCTCGCTCCCACATTGAAATGCAGCGGAACAAGGCGGAACAATCAGCCGGCTAACAAGGTCGAGATAGGGGTAAACCCATGCATGGGTTTCATCAAGGAGGCACCAATGCAAAAGTGGAAAGTCACTTTCATGGATGATCATGGCGAAACCATCAACGAAGTCTTTGAGTGCCCCGAGCGCCCGGACTACGAGCGTGCCGCCAAGCTCATCAAGGCCCGGCTTCTTCCTGTCGCCGCCGAACTGGATCTGAACGATCTGGAAGGGCGGACCAGTGACGCGAGCGTCAAAGAGCTCAAATCCCAGAACAGCATTCAAATCCTCGGCATTACCCCAGTCTGAGCGACACCTCCCGCATTCACATCCAGGCCTTGGCAGAGGCTCTATCTTGAGGCTACTCTGCAAGCGAGATCAGCGAACGGATCGCTAAGGTCTGGTCTTGTCAGCTCCATGCTTGTTTCCCGCCGGCACATCGGTTGCCGTCGCTCGCGCTGTTCGGTTGCGGGTGAGGGAGTACGGAAAGTCTATCCATCGTTTTGAGGAGGACGTTTCATGAGCACAGCCTATCAAGAAGACATCAGCAGCAGCGTTCTGCGCCGCATGAAAGAAGGCGGTTTTGACTTTTCACGGTTTCATCCCATCGAGTTCTACGCCATTTTCCCGGATGAGGAGCGGGCACGCAGGGCGGCAGGTCATTTCCACCGTGGTGAATCCCTGAATGCGCAAGTCAGTGTGCGTGACGATGGCGCCTGGGCGCTGGAGTTGTGCAAAGTCATGTATGCCACCTACGACGACATCGGCGATTTCGAACAGGGTTTCGAAGCGGTGGTCGAGCCGTTGGGCGGCATCATCGAAGGCTGGGGTGTGAAACAGGAGGTACGAGGGCGACTCGCATAACCTTATGAGCAGTGACAACCAGCATTGACGGCTGACCTTCGGGTTGGCCGTTTTCGTTTTCGCCGACAGGATATTGAACACGACCCCGTAGGAGCTGCGGTGCGGCGATCCGACTTGCCAGTGAAGGCGTCCCCGAAGAGCGACACATGACTCATGGGCCCCTTCGCCAGCAAGCTGGCTCCTACAGACTATGCTGGTGATAGGCGATCACAGCGCCTTGCAATGAAGCGGGGGCAATCAGGTTGGGGCATTTGTCGCACAGGATTGGTGCGGTGCGTGCGTCTTGATTATCCAACCGATTGAAATCTAAGCGTTTATGCCGATGGCACGGGCCTTGCGAAGGTCTGGACGTCCGAGTGACAAGGAGTACGGCATGATCCGCAACTATTTTGATGAGATGTACGATGCCGGCGGCCAGGTCCGCCCGCATTATCGGGAGTTTGCCCGTTGGCTGGCCGAGACGCCTGACGAGCTTCTGGCACAACGGCGACGCGAGGCCGATCTGTTGTTTCATCGCGCCGGGATAACCTTCACGCTCTACGGTGATGAGCAGGGGACAGAGCGCCTGATTCCCTTCGACACCATTCCCCGCAGTATCCCCGCCAGTGAATGGCGGGTCGTCGAGCGCGGCTGCATCCAGCGGGTCAAGGCGTTGAACATGTTCCTCGCCGACCTCTACCACGAGCAGCGCATCATCAAGGCCGGCATCATTCCGGCCGAGCAGGTGCTGGCCAACGAGCAGTACCAGTTGGCGATGCAGGGCCTGGATTTGCACCGCGATATCTATTCGCACATCTCCGGCGTCGACCTGGTGCGCGACGGCGACGGCACCTACTACGTGCTCGAAGACAATCTGCGTACACCGAGCGGCGTCAGTTACATGCTCGAAGACCGCAAGATGATGATGCGGCTGTTCCCCGAGCTGTTCGCGGCACAACGCATCGCTCCCATCGACCACTACCCGAACCTGCTGCTCGATACCCTGAAAAGCTCAAGTCCCATCGACAATCCAAGCGTGGTGGTGCTGACACCCGGCCGCTTCAACAGCGCGTTCTTCGAACATGCGTTTCTCGCGCGGGAAATGGGTGTGGAACTGGTGGAGGGCGCGGACCTGTTCGTGCGTGACGACAAGGTCTACATGCGCACCACCGACGGGCCGAAAGCGGTCGACGTGATTTATCGTCGCCTTGACGACGCCTTCCTCGATCCGCTGGCGTTCAACCCGGAATCGATGCTCGGCGTGCCGGGACTGCTGTCGTCCTACCGTTCCGGCAACGTGGTGCTGGCCAATGCCATCGGCACGGGGGTGGCGGATGACAAGTCGGTGTATCCGTTCGTTACCGACATGATCCGTTTCTACCTGGACGAAGAACCGATCCTGAAGAACGTGCCGACCTGGCAATGCCGTAATCCGTCTGAGCTTTCCCACGTGCTGGCCAATCTTCCAGAACTGGTGGTCAAGGAAACCCAAGGCTCCGGCGGGTACGGAATGCTGGTGGGGCCGGCAGCGACGGYGGCGGAAATCGAAGCCTTCCGCGCGCGGATCATCGCCAAACCCCATGCGTATATCGCACAACCGACGCTGTCGCTGTCGACCTGTCCGACCTTTGTCGAAAGCGGCATCGCGCCGCGCCACATCGACTTGCGGCCGTTTGTCCTGTCGGGCCGCGAAACCCGGGTCGTGCCCGGCGGTTTGACCCGCGTCGCCCTGCGCGAAGGCTCCCTGGTGGTCAATTCCTCCCAGGGCGGCGGAACCAAGGACACCTGGGTGGTCGAGGATTAAAGGAAGCCTGTCATGTTAAGTAGAACTGCCTCGGATTTGTATTGGATGTCGCGTTACCTGGAGCGGGCGGAAAACCTCGCACGGATGCTCGACATCAGCTATTCGCTGTCGCTGATGCCGCAGGACGGACGTGGCGATGGTTTGCACGAATTGGCCATGCCGCTGTTGATCACCGGTACCCTGGACGATTACCTGGAGCGCCATGGCGAACTGCATGCCGAACGGTTGCTGCATTTCTTCGCTCTGGATGCGGCCAACCCGGCGAGCATCTACAGCTGCCTCGGTGCCGCACGGGCCAGTGCTCATGCGGTGCGTGGGCGCATCACCGCCGACATGTGGGAAAACATCAACGCCACCTGGCTGGAAATTCGCGGCATCGCCGAACAGGGTCTCGGTCGCTACGGCATGAGCCGTTTCTGCGAGTGGATCAAGGAACGTTCCCACCTGTTCCGGGGCGCGTCCTACGGCACCATCATGCGTAACGATGCGTTTCGCTTCATTCGTCTGGGGACTTTTATCGAACGGGCGGACAACACCTTGCGTCTGCTCGATGCCCGCTACGAAATGGCTGGCGATCAGGCCGAAGCGGTCAGCGATGGCACGGCTCACGCGTATTACCAATGGAGCGCGTTGCTGCGGGCGTTGTCGTCGTTCGAGGCCTACACGGAAATCTACCGCGACGCCCCCGGCGCCCGGCATGTCGCCGAGTTGCTGTTGCTGCGGGCCGATGTGCCGCGATCCCTGCGCGCCTGCACCGAAGAGATCGACCAGATCCTCGCGCAATTGCCGGGGGCCAACGGTCGCCCCGCACAACGCCTGGCGGCAGAAATGGACGCACGCCTGCGCTACACCGGCATCACCGAAATTCTTGACGAAGGCCTGCACGCCTGGCTGACCGAGTTCATCCCGCTGGTGCGCCAGTTGGGTAACGCGATTCACAGTTCTTATCTGGAGGCCGCATGAGACTTTCCATTAGCCACGAGACCACCTATCACTACGAAGACAAGGTGCGGGCGAGCATCCAGTACCTGCGACTGACGCCCCACGACAGCGAGCGTCAGCACGTGCTCAGCTGGCAACTTGACCTGCCGCGCCCGGTGCGCGCGCAACTCGATCCGTTCGGTAACATCCTGCATGTGCTGACCATGGACGAACCGCACGAAGCGATCATCATCGGTGCCCGTGGCCAGGTCGATATCGACGAAATGCGTGAGGCCGAACACGAGAGCCAGTCGGCGTTGCCGTTTCTGCGCTTCACCCGTTTGACCGAAGCCGACGCCGCCCTGCGGGCGTTCGCCGAGAAGGCATGCAAGCAACGCCGCGATCGCACGGCGCTGATCGATCTGATGCATGGCCTCAACCAGCATATGACCTACACGCCGGGCTCCACGGAAGTCGACACCAGCGCGGCCAAGGCCTTTGCCGGGCGCTCCGGCGTGTGTCAGGACCACACCCACGCGTTTCTCGCCTGCACCCGCAGCCTGGGCATTCCTGCGCGTTATGTGTCGGGTTATCTGTACAGCGAAAACAGCGAACACCTGGCCAGCCACGCCTGGGCCGAAGCCTGGCTGGACGACGCCTGGTACAGCTTCGACGTGACCAATGAACTGGCCCGGCCGGAACGCCACCTGAAACTGGCGGTGGGCCTGGATTACCTGGATGCCTGTCCGGTGCGCGGGATGCGCCGGGGCGGCGGGTGTGAGCAGATGCACGCCAAGGTGCTGGTTTCACCGACGCCCGCGCCAGTGATCTCGGTACAACAGCAGTAACGGAAACACCGCCGAACCCTGTAGGAGCGAGCCTGCTCGCGATAGCGGTGTGTCAGCCAGCGAAGTATTGACTGACATGACGCYATCGCGAGCAGGCTCGCTCCTACAGGTAAATGCATCACGGCTTCACCTTGCGCCCGACCATATGCTGCAAATACCCCACCAGCATTTGCAGATCCCCATCCGGTAACACCTCGGCCGAGAACCCGGGCATCTTCGCCTGCGGCCACTGGCGCAAACTCTGTGGATCGCGAATGTAGCGCTTGAGGAAGTCCGCGCCGAAGTACTCGGTCGGGTTGTACGGAATATTCAGGTCCGGCCCGAATTGCGCGTCCCCGGCGCCCTTGAGTCGATGGCAGGCCAGGCAATTCTTCTGGAACAACGCAAAGCCCTTGTTCACCGGATCATCCGCCTTCAACGCCGGATCGGGCAGCAGGGCAGGGAAGCGCTCGGCCACGGGCGCCAGGCGTTTGATGCTCGCCACTTGGAACGGCCATTGTTCGGGGCTGATGTTGCCGGCCTGCGGGTTGCTCCAGACCAGATAGAACGGTCCGGCGCCCGGCTTGCCTTCCGATAGCGGTGGCCAGGGCTTGGCCGGGTCTTCAATTGCCAGCCACGCCTGTGCACCCTGGGTATTGAGCAGAGGCGCCGCGGCCATTTCGGCGGCAAAGCCATCCAGGGCCACGGCTTGCAGGTGGTCCTCAGGCTTGATGCCGTTCAGCAGCGCGGACAATGGCACGGCGCGGTAACTCATGTCCCGCTTGTAGGAGACGTCGTTGCTGATGTTGATGGTTTGAACCTGAGGATGCTTGAGCAATTGCTCGGTCTGCCAGGTGCGACTGTTCGCGCCCAGCTCCAGGTTCAGCTGTGCGGCATACAGGGGCGACCCGAACAGCAGGGCCCCGAGCAGAGTGAGCATTTTCAAGTGATCGCCGTCCATGTCGTGCAAGTGCCGCAAAGATTGGCACAGCCACGCTGGCCCGGCTAGCGGGCCAGTCACATTTTGATGGTGGCCATTCAAAACTGTGGTGCCGAATCTTTTAGACGCGACTAGCCGATCACCTTGGTCAGGTTCGGCAATATCAACAACAGCGTGGTGGCGAAAAGGATGAGCCCGGCTTGACGTACTTTCGATTGTTTGAACATGGCTTGACCGCCTTTTTTGTTATTTCCTGATGCCTGCCTGCATATCTCCATGTTGGCAGCGCGTTGCACTTCCTGTAGTGACGAGCGTCTCGGCAAAACCCGACGACAACTTCGTACAAGTGAACCTTAGAGCCCGCGCTGCGCTTGGTTTAGATCCATTTCATATGGAGTTGTTACTATTCGCTTTAAAAAAGGTATGAGGCCTATTGCCAGCTTCTTTGGCGCCCGTTGGCTAGACAGCTTGGTGTCTTGAATCGGTTAATCCGGTAGCTGACTACCGTCCGTCTGAGCGTGAGCGTCAACGTCAGTGAGCGCTAAGGTCATTGAATCAATCGCGGCTCGGGCCAAGAGTGAGCGCTCGGTATTTACCCACCTGCACTGTGGTTCGAGGACGTCATGACCCAAGCATTGATTTTCGACGCGTTACGCACGCCCCGTGGTAAAGGCAAGGCCGACGGCGCCTTGCACAGTGTCAAACCGGTGAATCTGGTTGCCGGTTTGCTCACCGCACTGCAACAGCGCATGGCGCTGGACACCAGCCAGGTCGATGACGTGGTGCTCGGCTGCGTGACGCCGGTTGGCGATCAAGGCTCTGACATCGCCAAAACTGCTGCTCAGGTGGCCGATTGGGATGTCAGTGTGGCGGGGGTGCAGATCAACCGTTTCTGCGCTTCCGGGCTGGAGGCGGTCAACCTCGGCGCAATGAAAGTGCGCTCCGGCTTCGAAGACCTGGTGGTGGTCGGCGGTGTCGAGTCGATGTCGCGGGTGCCGATGGGCAGCGATGGCGGGGCCTGGGCGCTGGACCCGGCGACCAACCTGCACAGCCACTTCACGCCACAGGGGGTGGGCGCCGACCTGATCGCCACCCTTGAAGGCTTCAGCCGTCAGGACGTCGATGCCTACGCGCTGCATTCCCAGCAAAAGGCTGCGCGTGCGCGAGCTGACGGTTCGTTCAACAAATCGCTGGTGCCGGTGCAGGACCAGAACGGCATCATCCTGCTCGACCACGATGAGTTCATCCGCGCCGAATCGACCCTGGAAGGCCTGGGCAAGCTCAAGCCAAGTTTCGAGATGATGGGGCAGATGGGCTTCGATGCCACCGCGCTGCGGGTCTATAGCCACGTCGAGCGGATCAATCATGTTCACACCCCCGGCAACAGTTCCGGGATTGTCGATGGCGCGGCGCTGATGCTCATCGGCTCCGAAGCCAAGGGCCGGGCGCTGGGCTTGCAGCCCCGGGCGCGGATTGTCGCCACTGCGGTCACCAGTACTGATCCGACCATCATGCTCACCGGCCCTGCGCCGGCGACCCGCAAGGCGCTGGCCAAGGCCGGGCTGCGGGTCGAAGACATCGATCTGTTCGAGGTCAACGAGGCGTTCGCGTCGGTGGTGTTGAAATTTATCAAGGACATGGCCGTCGACCCGGACAAGGTTAATGTCAACGGTGGTTCCATCGCCATGGGCCACCCGCTGGGTGCCACTGGCTGCGCGATTCTCGGCACGCTGCTCGATGAACTGGAAGCCCGACGCCTGCGTTATGGCCTCGCGACCCTGTGTGTCGGCGGCGGCATGGGCATTGCCACCATCATCGAACGCCTCTGAGCCCGGACTTCAAGGAACCCAGTTATGAGCGAAGCCATTCGTTACGAAAAAGGCCAGGACCAGATCGTGGTCCTGACCATCGACATACCGGGCCAGAGCGCCAACACCATGAACGCGGTGTACCGCGAAGCCATGGCTGACTGCGTTGCACGCCTGGTGGCCGACAAGGACAGCATCGCCGGTGTGATCATCACCTCGGCCAAGAAGACTTTCTTCG
Organism: Pseudomonas sp. P5_B3; assembly: GCF_056400405.1. Taxonomy (NCBI): domain Bacteria; kingdom Pseudomonadati; phylum Pseudomonadota; class Gammaproteobacteria; order Pseudomonadales; family Pseudomonadaceae; genus Pseudomonas; species Pseudomonas sp. P5_B3. The sequence goes on from NZ_JBFULI010000013.1 coordinate 25,035, forward strand.
CTGGCGGCGACCTCAATGAACTGATCAAGGTCGGCAAGCCCGAAGCCAAAGCCTTCTACGACATGGTGCTGACCCTCAAGGGGCAGTTGCGCACCCTGGAAACCCTCGGTAAACCGGTGGTCGCGGCGATCAACGGCGCGGCACTCGGCGGCGGCTGGGAAATCTGCCTGGCCTGTCATTATCGCGTGGCACTGGACAATCCATCGGTGCAACTCGGCCTGCCGGAAGTCACCCTCGGCCTGCTGCCGGGCGGCGGTGGCGTGGTGCGCATGGTGCGTATGCTCGGCCTGGAAAAGGCCCTGCCGTATCTGCTCGAAGGCAAGCGGGTGCGGTCGCAACAGGCATTGCAGGCAGGGTTGATCGATGAACTGGCAGCGAATTCCGAAGAGTTGATGTCCAAGGCGAAGGCGTGGATTCTCGCCAACCCGACGGCGGTACAACGCTGGGATGTGAAGGGCTACCAGATTCCGGGCGGTACACCGTCAAGCCCTAAAGTCGCCCAGATGCTGGCGATTGCGCCGTCGATCCTGCGCAGCAAAACCCAGGGCACGATGCCCGCGCCGGAGAAAATCCTCTGTGCGGCGGTCGAGGGCGCCCAGGTGGATTTCGACACGGCGCACCTTATCGAAACCCGCTATTTCACTGAACTGACCACCGGACAGGTCTCGAAAAACCTGATTGGCACGTTCTGGTTCCAGCTCAACGAAATCAATGCCGGCGGCTCGCGGCCTCAAGGTTTTGAACCCTATGTCACCCGCAAAGTCGGCGTGCTCGGCGCCGGGATGATGGGCGCCGGGATTGCGTTTGTCAGCGCATCGGCCGGTATCGAAGTGGTGCTCAAGGACATCAACCGCGCTGCGGCAGAGAAGGGCAAGGCGCATTCGGCGGCGCTGCTGGACAAGAAAGTCGCTCGCGGACAAATGAGCATCGAGCAACGTGACACCGTTCTGTCCCGCATTCAAACCACCGAAAGCGATGCCGACCTGGCCGGTTGTGACCTGATCATCGAGGCCGTGTTCGAGGATCGGGATTTGAAGGCCAAGGTTTCGTTGGCGGCGCAGAAGGTCGTCGGCGCGGATGCGGTTATCGCTTCCAACACCTCGACCTTGCCGATCAGCGGCCTGGCGTGCGCCGTGCCCGATCAGAGCAAGTTCATCGGCCTGCATTTTTTCAGCCCCGTGGAGAAAATGCCGCTGGTGGAAATCATCAAGGGCGCCAACACCAGTGACGAAACCCTGGCCCGTGGCTTCGATTACGTCCTGCAAATCAGGAAAACCCCGATTGTGGTCAATGACAGCCGCGGTTTCTTCACCTCAAGGGTGTTCGGCACCTTCACCAACGAAGGCATCGCCATGCTGGGTGAAGGCATCAACGCGGCGATGATAGAGACTGAAGCGCGCAAAGCCGGCATGCCTGTAGGACCGCTGGCGATCTCTGACGAAGTTTCCCTCAGCCTGATGAGCCATATCCGCCTGCAAACCGCCAAGGACTTGCAAGCAGAAGGGAAACCACTGATAGAACATCCAGCATTTGCCGTGATTGACGTGCTGCTCAATGAGTTCAAGCGCCCGGGCAAGGCTGCCGGTGGAGGTTTCTACGAGTATCCGGTGGGCGGCCAGAAACACCTGTGGCCGGAGTTGAAGGCGCGCTTCGAGAAAACCGACGGGCAGATTTCGCCGAAGGATGTGCGTGATCGCCTGCTGTTCGTGCAAGCCATCGAAACAGTGCGCTGTGTGGAGGAGGGCGTGTTGACCTCGACGGCGGATGCCAACGTTGGCTCGATCTTCGGTATCGGGTTCGCCCCATGGACCGGTGGTGCGCTGCAGTTCATCAACCAGTACGGCGTGCAGGACTTTGTCGCCCGTGCCCAGTACCTGACCAAGCAATATGGAGAGCGGTTCGCGCCGCCTGCACTGTTGCTGGAAAAAGCGGCGAAAGGGGAGATCTTCTAAGGGCGCGATGACGCATTTCGGGGCTTGCCTTGTCACGGTGTTTCAAGGCAGGCTCTGGGGTGTGCATTATTCCCATCACGTGTCAGGTATTTTTTATGTCGTTACGCATCTGCATTCTGGAAACCGACCACCTGCGTCCGGAATTGGTTGACCAATATCAGGGCTACGGGCAGATGTTCAAACACCTGTTTTCGCAGCAGCCGATTGCCGCCGAGTTCACGGTCTACAACGTGGTGCAGGGTGAATACCCAAGCGACGACCTGACATTCGACGCCTACCTGGTGACGGGCAGCAAGGCCGATTCCTTTGGCACCGACCCGTGGATCGAAACCCTCAAGAAATATCTGCTGACCCGCTACGAGCGCGGCGACAAGTTGCTGGGTGTCTGCTTCGGTCATCAGTTGCTGGCACTGCTGCTGGGTGGCAAGAGCGAGCGTGCAACCCAAGGCTGGGGTGTCGGCACGCACAAGTACAAGATGGCCGCCAAGGCGCCATGGATGAGTCCGGTGCGCGAAGAATTGACGTTGCTGATCAGCCACCAGGATCAGGTCACGTCGCTGCCGGAGAACGCCACGGTCATTGCTTCCAGCGATTTCTGCCCGTATGCCGCCTACCACATCAACGATCAGGTGCTGTGCTTCCAGGGGCATCCGGAATTCATCCACGACTACTCCCGTGCCCTGTTGGAGATTCGCCAGCAGGCACTGGGTGAGCAGGTCTACTCCAAAGGTATCGCGAGCCTTGCGCAGGAACATCACGGCGCCACGGTTGCCGAGTGGATGATGCGGTTTGTGGCGCACAAGCCAGCAGCTGATTGAAACTAAAAGCATCGCGAGCAGGCTCGCTCCCACATTGATCTCTGCAACACCGAAGATCCATTGTGGGAGCGAGCTTGCTCGCGATCGAGTGCGAAGCACTCGCCTGGGATCTAAAGCCACCCCGACTTCTTGAAACTCGCCCACAACCCCAAACAACCCACCGTAATAAACCCCAGCACTCCGAAATACCCGAATTGCCAGCTCAACTCCGGCATGTTCTGGAAATTCATTCCATAAATACCCGCCACCGCCGTCGGGAAGGCCAGAATCGCCGCCCAGGCCGCAAACTTGCGTTGCACCACACTCTGTCGAGAGGCCTCCAACAGCACCCCGACCTCAATCGTCTGGCTGGCAATATCCGCCAGGGTCGTCAGGTCTTCCATTTGCCGCGTTACATGGATCTGCACATCGCGGAAGTATGGGCGCATGTTTTTATCGATAAACGGGAAGCTCAGCCTTTGCAATTCCTCTCCTATCTCGATCATCGGGGCCACATAACGACGCAAGCGCAAGACATCACGACGCAGGCCATGTAGCTTCTGGATGTCGTAGTCATTCAATGAGCCGCATAACACGTTGCGTTCCAGTTCGTCGATTTCCCCGTGAATGGCTTCGCCCATCGGCTGGTAGTTTTCGATCACGAAATCGAGGATGGCATAGAGTACGAAATCTTCCCCGTGCTCAAGCAATAGCGGACGCGCCTCACAGCGTTGTCGGACATGGGCGTAGGACGCCGAGTGACCGTTGCGCGCAGTAATGATGTAGCCGTTGCCGGCAAAGATATGCGTCTCGATGAACTCGAGTTTGCCTTCATGGCGGATGGGCGAATAGGTCACGATGAACAGCGCATCGCCGAAGGTTTCCAGCTTCGGCCGGCTGTGTTTTTCCAGGGCGTCTTCGATGGCCAGTTCGTGCAGGTTGAACTGGCGTTGCAGGTTGTAGAGTTCCTCGGCGTTCGGCTCTTCGAGGCCGATCCAGACAAAGTGCCCGGGTTTTGCAGCCCAGGCTGCGCCTTCGTCGAGGGTGATATTGGTGACTCTCTTACCGGCGCTATAAACCGCTGAAGCAACAACTCTACCCATGATGGTGATTCACTTCTTTTGGCAGCTTTTAATTGGCAAAAAATGCAATGGCAGTGTGGATCAGCTTAGCCTTGCAGTGTTTGAGAGTCAGTTAAATCTGCCGAGTTCTGGGTAAAGACTCGCAGGCAAAAGAAAACCCGCACCAGGCGGGTTTTCTTTTTCAGGCGGCTTGCAGTTGCCGGTCCATCGATTCGATGCATTCACGCATCTGCTCGCGGCACTGGGCGATCAGCATGGGCATGTCGTCCAGGCTCAATCCGGCGGTGGGAATCGCCGGCAATGAGCGAATCAGAATTTTCCCACTGCGCCAGCGGTTCAATCGCATGTGTTTGACGTAACTGCTGACACACACAGGCACGATCGGCACCCCGGCGGCAATGGCCATCTGAAAGGCGCCTTTCTTGAAGGGCAGCAAATCTTCACCCAGATTACGCGTGCCTTCCGGGAAAACCCAGATCGAGGTGTCTTTGTTTTGCAGGGTGTGGGTAGTGGTCAACATCGAGTTGCGCGCCTTGTGCGCATTGCCGCGGTCGATCAGCACATTGCCGGCCAGCCAGAACAACTGCCCGAACAGCGGCACCCATTTCAGGCTCTTTTTGCCGATGCACACGGTACGGCGGGGCACCACGTTGCCAAACACAAACAGGTCGTAGTTGGACTGGTGATTGGCGATGATCACGCAGCTGTCCGGTTTATCCATCAACGGCCCGACGTCGGCCTTCACCCGCAAACGCAAAATACACATGGCCGGCCATGCGTACAGGCGTGCGCACAGACGGCTGTTGTCCGGATTGAATGGCCGGCACAGGCCGAGAATCACACCCAGCACACCCGCCACGATAAAGTGCAGACCCATCAATGACATACGGAACAAAAACAGCATTTACAGGCCCCACCGGGACAAAAGGTGGCGCAGTGTACGGATGTGCACTGTTTTCGGCAATTGCTCCCAGGAAAGTGGGAGATAGCCGATGTTTGTGCTGATGTTTCCGACCAATCGGTCAGAAGCGATCTAGAGCGGTTACAGAGGTTTAACACAGGTATGTATGAAGAGGCATGTATGAAAAAGCCCGACACGACGGTCGGGCTTTCGTTGCAGCAGATCCGGGCTTAACCCAAATGTTCCTGGTCCTGGATGATTGCGTTGTCCAGGGCCTCCAGCAGCGCTTTGCGTACTTTCAATTTGGTGTTCTTGTGCGCGGTCATGTTGATCTTCTTCAACTGGCGAGCCGCCGCCAGTGCCGCGCCTTGCAGTTCTTCAGCCGAGACCACGACATCAAGGAAACCGGCAGCCACGGCGCCTTGTGGACTGAACATCTCGCCGTTGACCACCGAACGCTGAAGCGCCACTTTGTTCAGGCGATCACGTGCGATCTCAATGCCCGCGTGGTGCATGGTCATGCCGATCTGCACTTCGTTCAGGCCAATGCTGAACGCACCGTCTACGCCAATGCGATAGTCGGCCGACAACAGCAGAAACGCGCCCTTGGCCACCGCATGCCCCGGGCACGCAACGATCACCGGGAAGGGGTGCGACAGCAGGCGGCGGGCCAGGGTCGAGCCGGAGGTCACCAGTGCCACGGCTTCTTTAGGGCCGGCCGTCATCACCTTCAAGTCATAACCACCGGAGAGAATGCCCGGCTGGCCAGTAATGATCACCACCGCACGATCAGTCACGGCCTGATCCAGCGCAGCGTTGAGCTCGGCAATCACATCCGGGGAGATGGCATTGACCTTGCCATTGCTCAAGGTAAGGGTCGCGATACCGTCTTCGAGATGGTAGGAAATCAACTCACTCATGACGCTATTCCTTTCAATAAAGTTGGGCAGACGTTACCCACCGCTGCAGGCCAGGTAAAGCGCTGTGACTGACCCGCCAGTCACCCTTTGCCTGCCCGCCAGGCGCAGCCCGCCGTGCTTGCCGCGCATTCCCCTCTATATAGAAGAGGGCACGAAGCCGGAGATTGGCCGGTTTGCCATGGCCCCGAGCGACCGGAAACGCTGAATCGCGTTAACCGCATGAAAATTCTGAAAAAAATGTTTGCCATCGGAAATGCTTTCGACTACATTAGCGCGCCTCGACAGACAGAACTTGTTTGAAGAGATACGGTGAAGTGTCCGAGTGGCTTAAGGAGCACGCCTGGAAAGTGTGTATACAGGAAACTGTATCGAGAGTTCGAATCTCTCCTTCACCGCCACATTTATACGAAAAAGCCCTGATTATTCAGGGCTTTTTCGTTTCTGCGTTTCTGAAAAAACTCCAGCCCGGCAAATCATTCCATCAGGGATGAAATGGATTGTCGCCCCGTGCCCAATATTTGCCTCACATCCTGGTAGCGATCCGCGAGAATGTTTACCCTGGCATTGCCCAGGATTGCAGCGTGTAGCCCCCCAGGCTCAACTCGGCGCGTACCTCTTCCAGCAGGTTTTCCAGCTGCGCCGGGTCGGAATAGGTACTGCTTGGAATCTGTTTGCGACAAATACGAGTGGCTGCCCGGTCGATGACGGTCAGGCTCAGTTCGCCATTACCGTCTTGCGCGGCCCAGGCGACGCATTGAAAAGGTTCGAATGCGTGCCCGGCAATCAAAAGTGCTTCGTTGATGCGCAACGCGGTGCTCATGGGGCCTCTTTCCTTGTACCGAAACAAATGATCCGCAGTTGACCTGCTGCATGAAGTCATGCAGCAGGGCATTTCAGTCTTTCATTGCTTTACGTAACTGCCTGGCGCCGGCTCCAGAGGCGGGAATTTGTCATTCCCTATGTGCGCAACCGCTGGTTGGCGCTCGCCGGAGTGTCCCGCCAGCCAGTTGAACCAATCATTCCACCAGCTACCGGGTTGCTGCTCGGCATTCTTGAACCAGGTCTCCGGGTTTTTCGTGACCCGATTATTGGTCCAGTAATGGCGCTTCTGCTTGGCCGGTGGATTGATGACGCCGGCGATATGCCCTGAAGCGCCTAATACAAAACGCTTGGCCCCGGAGAGCAGGTTGGTGCTGGCGTAAGCGCTTTTCCAGGGCACGATGTGATCGTCATGGGTGGCGAGGATGTAGGCGGGAGCGTCAATTGCACGCAAATCAAGCTTGACCCCACAGCACTCCAGCTCGCCTGATTTCAAATCGTTCTGCAAATAGGTGTGGCGCAGATACCAGCAGTACATCGGCCCCGGAAGGTTGGTGCTGTCGTTGTTCCAGAACAGCAGATCAAGCGGGATCGGCTTCTGCCCCTTGAGGTATTTGTCGACGTTGTAGTTCCACCACAGCTCGTTGGGGCGCAGTAGGGAAAAGGTATTGCCCATGTCCTCACCACGAAACAGACCGATGGGACCATTCATGCCGCCGATGGTGCGCTCTCGATAGGCCACCAGTTCTTCGTCGACGAATATGTCGATGGGACCGGTATCCAGGTAGTCAAGAAACGTGGTGAACAGGCTCACGCTGGCGATCTCCCTGTCGCCGCGTGCAGCAAGTACTGCCAGCGCCGTGCTCAGCAGGGTGCCGCCGATGCAGAAGCCCACGCAATTGAGTCGCTGCTCGCCACTGATATCGCGGGTCACCTGCAAGGCGTCGATTACCCCGTGCTCAATCAGGTCATCCCAGGTGGTGCCAGCGTGCTCCTCGTCAAAGTTGCGCCAGGACATCAGGAATACGGGATGTCCCTGTTCCAGCAGGTGGCGGACCATCGAGTTGTCCGGGCGCAGATCAAGGATGTAGTACTTGTTGATCGACGGAGGTACGACGAATACCGGGTGTCGGTACTGGGTTTCGCTTTGCGGGTAGTACTGAATTAGCTGGAATAGGTGATTCTCAAAGACGATTTCGCCGGGGGTGTTGGCCAGATCGACGCCAACCTTGAAGGCGCCGCTATCGCACTGGCGCATTTTGCCTTCGTTCATGTCGCTGGCCAGATGCTGCATACCTGTGAGCAGGCTGGCACCTTGAGTCTCAACCGCACGCTGAAGCGCATCAGGGTTACTGACCAGGAAATTGCTTGGCGCACTGGCGGCAATGGCTTGCTCCACCAGATAGCGCAGGCGTTGGCGCGGTTTTTTTTCGTCAATCAGCAGCTTGTCGAGCAGTTTCAGGAGAAAGCTTGCGTTGAGCAGGTAAAACGCAGCGAGGGAGCCGAACAGTGGCTCGCTCCAGTTGCCGCTGGAGAAGCGTCGATCATCGAAGCTGAAGGGTTGGCCGGTCAGCAGTTTTTGGCCGAGTTGGCCCCATTGAACCTGGTAATCCGCTTGAAGGCTGTCCAGGGTTTCGCGAGGTAACTCGAACCAGGCGCCGTGCTCATGCCCGGAAAACCACGGATTGGTGCTGACCCATAGGCGTAATTGTTGCACTGCAAAGGAAGCGATGAACGGAACCTGGCCTGACCAATAGGTTTTGAATGTATGTGCGTTGTTGTCCATAAAGTTCCTTGCCCATACAGATGAGCCGGGCAGAAAAAAGCCGCGCTTTGCCGGACTCCGACACAGCGACGGCAGGAATGCGGGCAGCGTTGACTGACGCCAACCTGATGCGCGGAACAAGGGTCCCAAGTCCGCGCATGGGCTACCCGGATGCCGTTGGTTAGCGCTCGATAGCCAGGCCGACGCCTTGTCCGCCGCCGATGCACAAAGTGGCCAGCCCTTTCTTGCCGTCGCGACGGATCAGTTCGTGCACCAGCGACACCAGAATCCGTGCCCCCGACGCGCCGATCGGATGGCCAAGGGCGATCGCGCCGCCGTTGACGTTGACCTTGCTGGTGTCCCAACCCAACTCTTTACCAACTGCAAGCGCCTGGGCGGCGAAGGCTTCGTTGGCTTCGATCAGGTCCAGGTCCTCGACGTTCCAGCCGGCCTTTTGCAGGGTCAGGCGTGTAGCCGGGACCGGGCCGATGCCCATGATCGACGGGTCCACGCCGGCGCTGGCATAGGCTTTGATGCGTGCCAGTACCGGAAGGCCAAGAGCTTGTGCTTTGGCGGCGCTGGCCAGCAACAGCACGGCCGCACCATCGTTGAGGGTCGAAGCGTTGCCGGCGGTCACGCTGCCGTCTTTCTGGAATGCCGGTTTGAGTTTCGCCAACGCTTGCGCAGTGCTGTCGATACGCGGCTGTTCGTCGGTGTCGAAGACCAGCGGTTCGCCCTTGCGCTGAGGAATCAGGATCGGGGTGATTTCGCTCTGGAAGCGCCCGCCCTCAATGGCTGCTGCGGCTTTCTGTTGCGAGGCGGCAGCGAAGGTATCCTGTGCTTCACGAGAGATCTCGTACTTCTGCGCCAGATTCTCGGCGGTGATACCCATGTGGTAGTCGTTGAAGGCGTCCCACAGACCATCCTGGATCATGCTGTCTTGCAGTTGCGCATGGCCCATACGCAAGCCGGTGCGTGCCTTGGGCAGAACATAGGGGGCCAGACTCATATTTTCCTGACCGCCAGCGATGACCAGTTCCGCGTCGCCGCAACGGATTGCCTGGACGGCAAGATGGACCGCCTTGAGACCAGAGCCGCAGACCTTGTTCAAGGTCAGGGCAGGCGTGGTGTGTGGCAAGCCAGCCTTGATCGCTGTCTGGCGTGCCGGGTTCTGCCCAGCGCCGGCAGTGAGTACCTGGCCGAGTATCACTTCATCAATTTGAGCGGCATCGATMCCCGTCTGCTCCAGCAAGCGGCGAATCACTGCGGCACCCAGTTCGGTTGCGGGAATTGCAGACAGAGCACCCTGGAAGCTGCCAATGGCGGTACGAGTAGCGGCAACGATTACGACTTCGTTCATGCGTGACCTCATCGAAAAGACAAAATTCGTCGAGCAAACCAGGGCATTCCTGCCCTGATCGGGGGTTATTGCATGTTCATGCCGCCGTTTACCGAGAAATCGGCACCGGTGCTGTAGGCGGACTCATCGGATGCCAGCCAGGCCACGATTGAGGCGATCTCTTCGGGTTGGCCAAGGCGACCAACCGGAGTTGCTGCGATCATGCCTTCCAGAATGTCCGGACGAATTGCCGCGGTCATGGAGGTCTGGATGTAGCCTGGGGATACGGTATTGACGGTCACGCCCTTGCCGGAGACTTCCCGGGCCAGTGCCATGGTGAAACCATGGATGCCAGCCTTGGCGGCGGAGTAGTTGGTCTGACCGAACTGGCCACGCTGACCGTTGATGGAGGAGATATTGATGATCCGCCCCCAGCCTTTGGACAACATGCCTTCAATGACTTGCTTGGTGGTGTTGAACAAGCCCGTCAGGTTGGTCCCGATCACGCTGTTCCAGTCTTCCGGGGTGAGCTTGCGAAAAGACGCGTCGCGGGTGATGCCGGCGTTGTTGACCAGCACATCGATCGGGCCGAATTGTTCACGGGCCATCTCGAAAGCCTTGCGGGTTGACTCCCAATCGGTGACGTCCCCATAGATGAACTCGAACTCGTAACCTGCCTCCAGTTGGCTGGCACGCCAGTCGTTCTTGCGGCTGGAATCAGAGCTGCAGCCGACGATTACCTTGAATCCTTCCTTGTATAGACGTTGGCTGATTGCCGTACCGATACCGCCCATACCACCCGTTACCAAAGCAATGCGACTACGCGATTCCATACATCTACTCCATTTTTTTGCGCTGCAGGAGAGAAGATTGTTCGATATCGACGGGCCGTGCGGAAGTGTTTGAAGGTGACGTTCTCCTGTCCATCGGTGCCACGCGGGTGTTTTGGCCTGCTGGCAAAAAAATGAGGAGCACCCATACTTGGATCAACTCTTAAAACTCAATGGATAGTTAATATTCCTGAAACACTGTTGAAATATGTTCAGTGCATGTCAGTATCGGCTCCGGACAGGACGTTCGGTTCCATTGGTCAATGAGGACGCCATGTATAGAATGAGTTCGGGTTATGCCAGCATGCTGGCGAATACGTTTCTGGCCCAAGGACTGGACCTTGCCGGTCTGTGCCAGGAGGCGGGACTGGATGTCGGGTTCGTGAGTCAACCAGGAGCATTCTGCGAGCGAAGCATTATCTATCGTCTTTGGGACCTGGCTGCTCAGGCTTCGGATGATCTGAATATCGGTTTGAAAGCCTACGGGGAATTCCATCCCAGTAGTTTTCAGATCGTGGGCTACACGATGATGTCCAGTTCGAATCTGAAAAGGGCGCTTGAACGTCTGGTTCGTTTCAGCCCGTTGATTGGTACCGGATTCAGCCTTTTCCTTGTCAAGGAGCAGCAGCATTACCGATTGGCCAATCTCGATCATCGGCAACATGGCTCGGTCAAACCCCGGCAATACACGGATGCAGCCTTGGCTTCGCTGCTGGGTTTCTGCCATTGGCTGGCAGGTGGCAAGTCACCGCAACCGTTGAGTGTGGAGTTCACTTATCCCGAACCTGAAGACACGTCGGAGCATCAGCGGCTTTTTGGCTGTCCGCTGCGTTTCGGGGCGGCATATGACAGCATCCTGTTCGATGGCCAGGAGCTTCTGAGTCCGTTGAGCATGGCCAACGAGGCGTTGGCCACGCTCCATGACAGTTTTGCCGAGGCTCAATTGGACCTGTTGTCCGGTTACTCTATCGTTGGCAGGATTCGCGCGCTGATTACCGAGCGCTTGAGCCAGGGGCAAGGCCAAGGGCAATGCGATATGGAATCGATTGCGGCGGCACTGAATATCAGCAAGCGAACGCTTCAACGAGGCCTTGAGAAGGATGGCACGCAATTCAAGGACGTCCTGAACGATGTGCGCCGGCAGATGGCTGACTTCTATTTGCGCCATTCTCATTTCAACTTGAAGCATGTGACTTGCCTGCTCGGCTTCCATGATCACAGCAGCTTCCATAAGGCGTGCATCCGTTGGTTCGGTATGACGCCCGGTCAGTATCGAACCGACGAGTTGTCGCCTGTGGTCGAAAAAGTCGCGCGGGTCCGTTCCATGAACCTCATCGGTCTGTCCAGAGATCATAAGGTCGCAGGCTTCACCGAACGGATTCACCGCTAATCCCTTGTGAAGGGTCATTGAGGCTTGGGGCCTGTTGTACCTTTGCGCGCTTTGCGCTTCGGGGCTTTGACTACGTTGGCGGGAGCGGGCAGTGGTGTAATCTGCGGCGCCGCAGGTGGCTGCGAAGGGGGCTCCTGCGCGATGACAACTGTTTCACCGGGTGGTTGGGTCAGGCTGAAGCCCGGCAGGGGGACTTCGAGCAGCGCGTGCAGTTCACGCCAGAATTCGCCTTCAGCTCCAACGGTCGCCAGCAGTTCAGGCATCAATTGCCCAACGGCTGTCAGGACCTGTTGGCGCTCCTTTGCCTCTGGTAGCAACAAAGGCAGGCTGCGCAAGCTTTCCTGCGGGTGGGCGAAAACCAGCAGGTTCTGCAATCGGATGGCTTCGCGCAGGGCAGTGGGCTCATTGCTGTAGTCCTGGACCAGCAGGTGCACCTGCTGGATCAGCTTCTCGATGCTTTCCTTGCCCGCCTTGTCGCTATCGCGGCCCAGCAAAAACAGAATCCGCACCAATGCTTCCAGAGGGCCGCCATGAGGCRGCGCATCCTGCAGGCGTTCGATCAGGGCCTGGTCCAGCTGGTCGGCATGTGCCTGGAGATTTCGCACAGGCTTGTTGCTGGTGAAGGCACTCAGTGCGCCGTAAACACCGTAAAAACACAGCTCCTGAGTGGCGTCACGCACATCGCGATAAGCATTCAGGGCGTCTTGCATCTGGTTGGAAAACAACGCTTGCCAGGCCAGCAGCGGGTTGTCTTTGCGTGCAGGATGACGATCACTGCTCACTTGGGAGGCGGTCCCGGCTAACCACCACAGCGCCGGATTCAGGCTGCTCCATAGCACTTGCTGCTGATGGAAGGGGTGCGCCCTGCGCAACAGTTCGGCAATTGGCTCGTTGACGATCTGACGTAGCCACGGACGTATGAACCCGTCGTAAAACGCGCTGTTGATTTCAGAGGCGCGCTCCACCAGAGAGAATTCGCGATCGTCATCACGGGCCGGCTCGACGTCATCATGGATATCGGCGATTCGCCTTGATTCGAAACGCACTCGGTATTGCATGTCATCGCTGCCTGAGGAGGTTGGCAGATCGTCAATCAGCATTTCATACAGTCCCGCCGGCAGCGCCTTGATGGTTTCGACCGCGCCGAGCATCCCACGGTGTTCGCGCCGCGCCACTTTGCCGGAAACAAAAATGCCTAAATGGCCGATGCTGGCGTGCCGCAGGTAGACGATGGTACGTCCTGCGTCATGCAAAGCGAGATCGCTGGGATAGGCATCGGCGATCCAGTCCAATGCCTGCTGGGGAGGGGTGATGTTGTCTCCGTAGGAACAGAACACCACCACTGGTGCTTCAATACGTTTCAGGTCAATGCCGGTGCTCTTGCGGCCGAGACCGCCGGATAACTGGTTGCCGATGAAAAGGTCATCGACAATCATCTCGATCTCTTCGCCATTGAGCAGGGTCGGGCTGCCCCACCAGCGTTCGAAGTCGAGGAAGCGCGCAGCCTCGCTGTCGACCTGGCTGAACAACTGGTAGTACTTGCCCCAATAGGTGTTGGCCGGGTCCAGGTTTTCGAAATTGCTGACCAGCCAGGTACCGTCGAAACGGCCATTGCCCAGGTCGCTGCCCAGGCGAGCCATCCAGCCGCCACCCAGCAGGCCACCGATGTAGCGCATCGGATTGCGTCCATTGACACCGGCCCAGTACGACAAGGGGGCACCATTGATAATGATCAATCCCGGCAGTTCCGGCCGTGTTGCCGCCAGTCCCATCAAGGCCCAGCCGGCCTGGCAGTTACCGATGATGATCGGCTTGCTGTTGGCCGGGTGAAGGGCGCTGACGACATCGATGAACCGGGCCTGGGCTTCGACGATATCGGTCAGGGTTTGCCCAGGCAGCGGTGAGTGACTGAAGGAGATGAAATAGGTGGGGTGGCCGGCTCTGAGGCTTTCACCTAATACCGAATCCTGTTTGAAACCGCCGATTCCCGAGCCGTGGCCGCCGCGTGGGTCAATGATGATCACCGGCTGGGCGTTGCTGTCGATTCTTTGCTCTGGTCCGGGGAGGATTCGCAACAGTGAATAGTTGACCGGGCGTGGGAGGTCGGAGCCTGCGACCAGGGTTTCATGATCGAACTTGAGCAGCAGAGGATACCCGGCGCGTTCATGGGCCAGGGTATTATCGCCACGCTGGCGCAGGGTGTCCCAGAACAGCAGGCTGCGTTGGCCGAGGTCGGTGAAGTATTCCTGCCAGTCAGTGGGCGTGGGTTGTCTGAGCTGACCCCGCTTCAGAGGCGCGAGGGTTTTTTCCTGGCGCTGGCGCAAAGCACCAAGGACGTTCAGGGTATTGAGCTGCTGCAGATGACTCAGGTGTTCGAACAGGCCGCGTTGAGAGGAGGGTTTTTCATATTGCGATGCAATAATATCTTCCTGGCCCATGGTGATCTCCTGGCGTTATGCATGAGAAGAAGCTGCCTGCGCCTCATTAATAAGCAGGGCTTGGCTGGCTGTTCGATGTTAGGAGTCTATAGCGAAAAGAGGCAGGAGAAGAAAATTTTTTGTGCGCTGCACAAGAAATCATTGCTAAACGGATTTGTGCACTGCAATATTAAGGCTAGCGCGATGACCGGCAGGATCGCTATCGCGTCCTCGGGCCCATGTAGGCCTTCCAGCATCAGGAGATTCAAGCATGTCTTTTTTTAACTCGGAAAAATTGCAAGACGCTCAGAAAGCCAACCTAGACCTCCTGCAGCAAATCAGCGGCAAAATCTTCTCCAGTGTTGAACAGTTCAGCCAATTGCAGTTCAAGACATTGCAGGCCGCCACCGAGGAGCAGTTCGACGGCTTTCGCAAGCTGCTGGCAGTCCGTGATCTACAAGGGCTCACCGAGCTCCAGACTTCTTTCACCCAGCCAAATGTGCAAGTCGAACGCCTGGCTGAGTTCAATCGCCAAGTGCAAGCGTTGATTGTCGGCACTCACTCGGAAATCGCCAAACTGACCTCGCGTCAGGTCGAGGCGGGCACCCAGCAGGTGCAAGAGTTCGTTGAAGTGATCAGCAAGAATGCACCGGCTGGCTCCGAGCCTGTTGTGGCCGCGTTCAAGTCGTCGCTGGCGAATGCCGGTACCGTTTTTGAAAGCGCACAGAATGCCGTAAAACAGGCTGCTGACGTTGCCCAGAGCAGTTTTGACGCAGCGACCGCCGCAGCCGGTAAAACCGCTCCTGGTGCCAAGGCTACTAGCGGTAACAAGTAAGTCACATTAAAGCGGTTACACTGATGGCGATGGGTTTACTCCCCATCGCCATTTTTTTTCGGCCCGCCACCGGCACCTGGCTTGCCTGGTGGCATGCCGCCGAACAGGCCGAAGAGGTTCTGAGTGTTCAGGTAGAGGGCTTTTGACTGGTCGACATACTGGCGCATCAAATCCTGCATGACCGGTGCTTGCTGGTGCATGAACTCGCTCCAGGCTTCAGATGACTGAGCGCCGGTCTGGGACTGGATGTCGATGACCGTCTGGATGCTTTTATCCAGGTAGCTGCCGAGGACGCTCTGGTAGGGACCGTAGAACTGGATAATCCCCATGAGCATCTCGCTGGAGAATATCGGCTCACCGCCACTTTCGGCTTCCAGAATGACCTGCAGCAAAATACTTCGGGTCAGATCCTCGCCAGTCTTGGCGTCGACCACCTCGAACGGGATTCTATCGACGACCAATTGGCGAATATCCGCAAGGGTCAAATGACTGCTGGTGTGCGTGTCATACAGACGGCGATTCGGGTACTTCTTGATCAGACGGGTGGTGTTCCGACTGTTATCTGTCATGCGGGGCTACTCACGGCAAGCCTGATTTGCAGGCATCTTATCCTACTCTGATCACTGCCACTCCAATGCGTCGCCTCACGCGGCACGCGCTGGGTGGTCAGCGTAAGAGCTTTCTTCATCTTTTGAGTGCTGAGCTTGCGAGGCTGGCCACTTCGAGGCAGGGTCGTTCAATCCCTCAAGACCCGCCTCCGGATAGCGCTTTCGCCATTTGAACACCACAGGTTCCGGGATCTGGGCTGATTGCTGATGTCTCTGGGCGTTAATCCAACACTCTGTGCACCTGCTCCTGAGTTGGCTAAGTAACGCTGAGCAAACAGGGCGCGCTTCTGTGATCGCCACATAGGTTAGCGTGGGGGGAGGGACCAGCTAAAAACGCAGCAAGCGTAACGCTTTACGCAACTCTAGGAAATTGCCTACAACCCCGGCGAGAGTCACCCCGATATCCTGCCTACCGTGCAAAACAAACCCTTCCACACGAAAACGCCGCTTTCCTGTTCTGGATAAGCGGCGTTTTTTAAAGCGCGCGTTAGAGGCTTCTCCCACGCATCAGCGATGTCATTCGCGGTTGCTAAACCCTGCACGGTATCATGATATAATACCATGAATAATAAACAGCTCAGCACCCTCAAAGCCGTATTTTCAAGACCAGCCCCAGCAAACATGGAGTGGTCCCGCATCGAATCCTTGTTCGGCGCTGCAGGGGCCAGAACCATCGAAGGCAATGGTTCACGAGTACGTTTTGAACTGAATGGTGTGGTGGCCACTTTTCACCGGCCCCACCCCGACAAAGAAGCCAAGCCCTACCAGGTGCGTGACGCCCGGGCTTTCCTTGAACAAGCAGGAGTTACCCCGTGAGCGTAATGACCTACAACGGCTACTCAGCCCGGATCGAGTACAGCGACGAAGACGGCCTGTTCGTCGGCCACATTGCGGGCATCAAGGATGTTGTCGGGTTTCACGGTGAGTCAGTCAAAGAACTTCGCAGCGCATTCGAAGAGGCCGTCACCGATTATCTGGAGACTTGCGCCAAACTCGGCCGCACCCCACAGAAACCCTATTCAGGCCATCTCAGTCTGCGCCTGGCCCCAGCCCTTCACGCTACGGTTGCTGTGAAAGCTCAGTTAGCCCACAAAAGTATCAATCAGTGGGTCGCTGATGTTCTTGATCGCGAGGCCCATGCTTAAGCAGTGAACAAGCCGATCCGGCTGGATGGCCGGTTTGCCACCCCCCCGCTGATCGCACTGTGCGTTTTGAAGACTGCAGCTATTTCCAGTTCCCGGCAATGCGCTGGCTGAATTTCTGAACAGGAAGGAACACCCATGATCACCACCACAACCCACTCCATTGAAGGCCGGCAAATTACCGCCTACCTGGACATCGTCAGCGCCGAGTCGGTGCAAGGGATCAACGTCGTCCGTGATGTGTTTGCCGGGATGCGCGATTTTTTCGGCGGGCGTTCCCAAACACTGGAGCGGGCGTTGAAGGAGGCGCGCATTCAAGCCACCGATGAGATCAGGGAGAGGGCGGAGGCGCTTTCGGCGGACGCAGTGGTCGGGCTTGATTATGAGATCAGTATGCCGGCCGGCAAAGGCGGGATGGTCGTGGTGTTTGTGACCGGGACTGCGGTCAAGTTGGGGTGAAAGGTGAGAAGCCATTCGTCGCTCACGGGGAAATAAGAACGGCAGGTCCATTAGTGACCGTCTAGTCTCAAAAACCTTGGCGGTCGATATTTTTTCGGCAAAAGGGCTTGCCGGTGTCGATCCCGCTTTTTGAAAGGGGTGAAGAGATGGCAGATCCGTATATCGAGGACGATGGCGCAGAGTTTCCGATCAACAATTGCGTGCAGTGTGGCCAGACCCAATATGTGGCCAGCTTCGGCGAGGACCAGACTGAGGTCGGCAAGATCAAGACCAGGGCGTGCCGGGTACTGAAGGGCAAATTCTTACCCAAGGTGACAGCACCGGTCAGGAAGTAATAGAACGTTAGGCAGCCCCCGTCATTTAGCGGGTTTTTTGATGTCTGAAAGGGTTTTATGACAAGTATTTTAAAGTGGTGATCTTTCACAAACTTTTCACAGCACCCTCCGTAATCTCGACTCATCCGTTAGAAAGCAACACCTGGCCCGTTTCCCCAGCGGGCTTTTTTTTGTCCGCGATAAAACCTTTTCGGTAAATGCTGTCCAACCGTCGCCAATCGCGAAGTTGGACCGGCGTGCTGGACTTTATCCGCGCAAAAGCATTCAATCTCGCCCCCTTTTTTGTTTACCCCTATTTTTGAGGTTTTTGTCATGCGTTTAACACTGCCTGCTCTGGTTCTGGGGCTTCTGGTTGCTCAAGGTGCAATGGCTGGTGACGGCACTGCCGCGCTGGGCGGTGGCTTGGGCGGCGCATTGGGTAACGTGGTCGGCCAGAAGATGGGCGGCAGCACTGGCGCAGCGATTGGTGCGGGCGTGGCTGGCGCGGCGGGCAGCGCAGTTGCCGCCAAAAAAGGTCATCGCACCAGCGCTGCTATCGGTGGCGGTGTCGGCGCTGCCGGTGGTTCGGTGATCGGTAACAGCCTTGGCGGCAAGTCCGGTGCCACCATCGGTGCGGGTCTGGGCGGTGCATTGGGCGGCGGCGTAGGCAGCAACCTGGCCAATGGTCATAAGCGTCACTGATCCTGATTCATATTTGAAAAGAGCCCGGCTTGATGCCGGGCTTTTTCGTATATGAACGTTTTACACCGCAGCGGCTCAAACCTTCCAAACCCTTGAAGAATGTGAGGCGTACCATGGACTCGAAAACCAGCGGCAAAAGAAACGGAAGCCTGAGCGCTCGGCGATTAATGTTGCCGGCGATTGTTTTTGGATTGCTGGTCTCGCAGGTGGCGCTGGCGGGAGGTAATGGAGATGCCGCGGTGGGCGGTGGTCTTGGTGGGGTGTTGGGCAATGTGGTTGGTGGCCAGGTGGGCGGCAGTACTGGCGCAGCGATTGGTGCGGGTGTTGGCGGAGCGGCCGGTAGTGCCGTTGCCGCGCCCAGGCACAGCCGTACCGAGGCAGCGATAGGCGGTGGTTTGGGTGCGGCGGGTGGATCGGTGGTTGGCAACAGTCTTGGCGGTTCGACCGGATCGGCAATCGGCGCAGGCCTGGGCGGTGCAGCCGGCGGTGCGGTCGGCAATGATCTGGGGACTGACAGCGGTCACTCCCATTCCGGTAACGGTTATAAACACTCGAACAAGCACCACAAAAAGCATCACTGACTGAGCGAGGCATCCCATGACTGCGAAAACCGAAGGCAAGGAAGAAAAAGGCTCGAGCGGACTGCCATCCATCAACGATCCCGGCAATGAAGATCCGGGATCGCTGATGGATGATGCGACGGTACCGCTTAACGATGCTGATGATTTGGGCGATGTGGGGAATATTGAGTGGGAAGATGAGGAGGAGGACGAAGATTGATCGAACCATGTTGCCGGATTGACCGGTTGTCTAGCTGATCGAATGCGTCCATCGCCCAGTCCTCGATAAGTCGTGGCCTGAGTCTGCGTGATGCAAGTATCGGTTTTGAGGTATTGGAGAGGGCGCATTGGGTTCACCCTCATCAACCTTTGCCCCGCCCACCCCATCTGTCGCCGAGCCCCCGGCCTTGTTCGCCAGTGGACAGTTCCCCCTCGACCCCAACGGATCAACCCACCCAGTCGGGTTCCGGGTGTACCGATACGGGTTCAACCCTGCGGCCAACTTGACCGGATTCGGCGTCAGATAACGACCGATGTCCGGATGGTAATAGCGATGCCGGTTGTAGTGCAGACCGCTCTCAGCGTCGAAGTATTGCCCCTGAAACCGTAGCGGCTGTTCGAGTCGTTCGCCGTCGCCGTCGCCGTGGCTCAGTTCGCGCAGTTTGCCGTGGGCGGTGTATTTGGCCGACCAGACGATGACGCCGGTGTAGCTGGTCAGTTCCTGCGGGGTGCCGAGGTGGTCGAGTTGGTAGTAGAACGGGCAGGCGTCTTCCCGGCCTTTGCCGTCGAGCAGCGCCAGCGGACGGAAGCTGCCGGGCTCATAGACGTAGCTGCGGTAGTGTCGGGGACCGCTTTCGGCGATGAGTTGGTCGCCTTGCCAGAAGAATTGCGTGGTCTGGCCGTCGACGGTTTTGCCGATGCGCCGGCCGAACGCGTCGTAGCGGTAGCTGACACGTTTACCGTCCGGGGTGCTGACGCCGATCAGGCGGTGCTGGCTGTCGTAGGTGTATTCGGTGACCTGGGTCGGCATACCGCGGCATTCGCGGATCAGGTTGCCGAAGGCGTCGTAGTCGTAGTGGCTGTCGTAACGTCGACGCAAACGGTTGCCCTGGAGCACACACGGGCCGGGGCGGTCGTGGATCAGCAGGTTGCCGGCCGGGTCGTGGGTGAAGTTCTCCGCGAACTGGTCGCGGGCGTGGCGTACGCCGGTCAGGCGGTCGAGCGCATCGTATTGGTAGTGACGTGAACCGTGGCGGCTGTCGGCAATCTGCAGGAGGTTGCCCTTGATGCTGTAGGCATACTTGCGGCGATACAGCGGTCGTTGCTTTTGGCTGACGGCATGGGCCTGCAAACGGCCTTGCTCGTCGTAGGCGTAATCGCTGAGCAGCAGGCCCTGCTGGCGTTGCTGTTCGCGCCCGCCGACAAAACGATGGCTGGTCAGGCGCGTGCCATTGAGGTCGATGTCAGTGAGGGCGCCCCCCTTGGCGTGATGGTAGATGAGGGCACAGGCGTCCGGCAGGCGCAGGCGCTTGAGCCGACCGCAGGCGTCGTAGCCGTAACGCAGGGTGCCCCAGCCCTGATGTTCGGTGATCAGCCGGTCCTGGCGATCGTATTCGAACGCCAGCGGATGGTTCTCGCCGTCATCGACACTGATCAGCCGCCCGAGACTGTCGTAGCGGTACTCGACCTTGACCCCGTCGGGCAAGGTTTTGACCAGTAACCGCCCAGCACTGTCACGTTGATAAGCGGTAACCAGCAGCGAACCGTCGTCGCCAAACTCGGTTTTCTCCAGCAACTGGCCATTGAGGTCGTAGCTGTAGGCGGTACGACGACCATCAAAGCCGGTCTCCTGTCGGATCAATCCGCCTGGGGTGTAATCCATCCGGTAGGTGTCGCCGACCTCGTTTTCGATCTCGGTGAGCAACAATTGCGCATGGTCGTAGCGGTATTTCAGCGCGCTGCCGTCGGGGTTGATTCGACGGCTGACCAAGTGCAAGTCGTCGGCGTATTCGTAACGGGTTACCCGTCCCAGTTCGTCGGTGTCGGCGGTGACCTGGCCGTAGGCGTTGTAGCGACAGGCACGGCGGGCACCGGTGGGCAGTGTGGTCCGGGTCAGTCGGCCCACGGCGTCCCACTCATAACCGGTGACGGCACCGTGTTCGTTCTGCCGGGTAATCCGCCGTCCCAACGCATTGTAGGAAAAAGTGCGCTGGGCACCGTCCGGCAGGGTCTCTTCCAGCAACTGTCCCAAGGCGTTCCAGACAAACCGGTGACTGCTCTGGTCGGGGAAACGGATCGTCAGCAAGCGCCCCTGCGAGTCGTAGAAATAGCGGATGATCTGTCCGTCGGGATCGGTGACGGCAGTGATGTCGCCCTGGGCATTGCGCTGGTAGCTCCATGTCGCCTGACCGCGGGTGCGGGTATGCAGGAAACCGTTGCGATACTCGTAGGACGTGAGCGCCTCATCCGGCGCAAGCAGCGCGATCAGCCGGCCGACCTCGTCATAATGGTATTCGGTGACGGCGCCGAGGGCGTCCTGCTCGACGATCAGGCGGCCCTGATCGTCGTAGGCCTTGTGCTGCTCACCGCCGTCCAGCCCGACCCGGCGCACCAACCGCGCGCGGTCGTCATGAACGTAAACCTCTTCGCTACCGTCTGCGTTGCTCACCGTCACGCAGCCTTGATCGTCCCAGGCGTAACGCACCTCCATCTGCGCAAACGAGGCCCAGTGATGGATGCAGCGGGCTGCCTTGCCGGAGCGTTCCCACGCCCAGAAGAAACTCGCGCCGCCGGCCAGTTGCCGTTGCAGGATGACGTGCTGCTCGTCGTAGTCATAGCGCTCGCTTTCACCCGCGGCATTGGTCGCCTCGATCAGACGCTGGCGGGCGTCGTAGCGGTAGCTGACCAGTGTCTGTTCGGTGCGCCAGGTGTGCGCCTCGAGGCCGCTGCGCTGAAACACCTGATAATCGACGGCCATCAGGTGCTTGAGGTCGTAACGCAGCAGCAAGGCGCGGTCGGCGCCGTTGTCCAGGCGTTGGATTCGGTCAAAGCGGTCCCGCTGCACCGTCACGCGGTTGCCGTAGGCGTCGCTGATCGCGCTGAGCCGGCCGTCATGAAAGTGGTAGAACCGCGCTCGGTCGCCGGCCAGGGCGAGGATCAGTTCGTCCGGCTCCTCGCCGAGATAAAGCGCCGCCCGCGACAGGCTGTTGTGGATCACCGGGCGCGTCGCCGTCGGCCGTGGAAATGGCGTGCGGTGGTTTTCGGGGTCGATCCACAGCACCTGCTCGTCGTGGAGTTCCAGGTGCTGGGACAGCGAATGGCTCCAGCCAAAACCGAGGCCGGTGTCGAGCTCGACGGCACTGGTGCGATAGATGCGGGTGAAGTCGAACGGCAAGATCCCGTCGAGGGTGCTGTCCGTGAGGGTCAGCAATACCTCGCCAGTGACCATCGACACCGGGCAGTTGTGGGTGGCGGTGTGCTCGACGGTGTCAGCACAGTCGCCGTTGGGGTTTTTTGCCTGTCTGGAGGCGTCGTCGTGGTGTTCATGCTTGCCGGAGCGAAGTGTCAGAGGGCCGCTCGCGGGGCATGCCAATACCTTTTGGGGATCGAACATCTGCGGACTTTCGCTTGGCGGAATGTAGGACATCAGACTCTGCGGAGGATCTTCAAGGAAAGAAGTCGGGAAAGTTGGTGTTTGCTGTAGGGCGATTCGCTAAATCACGCAGAGCCATTCGGCGTGGATCGGGATTTCATCGTTGCTCTAAGCCAGCGGCGCTCGCTATGCTGCTGAATCCTTTAATCCATTCGGGCATCAGGCCGTACCTGAGCTGCCCGGGATGCCTTAGAAAAACGGATCAGATGCGATGAATGCACCACTGAAAGCATTCGKCCCGATCAAGGCCGTGATTTTCGATATGGACGGCTTGTTGCTGGACACAGAGGGCATCTACACCGAAGTCACGTCCATCATCGCCGCGCGTTACGGCCGAACCTTCGACTGGAGCATCAAACAGAACATCATTGGCCGGGGCGCGGGCGATCTGGCGCGCTATGTGGTTCAAGCGCTGGACTTGCCGATTACGGCGCAAGAGTTTCTGGTGATCCGTGAGCCGTTGATGCGCGAGCGCTTTCCTGCAGCGCAAGCGATGCCTGGCGCACAGGAGCTGGTACGGCATCTGAAGGCCAACAACATTCCCATTGCCGTCGGCACCAGTTCTTCGAGCCAGTCGTTCGGCCAGAAAACCACCTTGCACCGCGACTGGTTCGCCTTGTTCGACTTCATCGTCACCGCCGATGACCCCGAGGTGGGTGCGGCCAAACCGGCACCGGATATTTTCCTGACGGCGGCGCGGCGCCTGGGCGTTGCACCCGAAGACTGCCTGGTATTCGAGGATTCGCCTTTCGGTGTCACTGCGGCGAAAGCGGCGGGGATGACGGCGATTGCGATTCCGGATGCGGCAATGGCCGACGCCAGGTACGCACATGCCGATGGCATTCTTCGTACGTTGAAGGCGTTTGTGCCGAGTGCTTTTGGTTTGCCGGCGCTGGAATGGATCTGACGACTGAAAATGTGGGAGCGAGCCTGCTCCCACAGTTATTGCAGTTGGCAGATTCGAATCAGGCGCCGAAACCACCGTCGATGGTCAGGCTGGCCCCCGTGATGTAGCCGGCTTCAGGGCTGGCGAGGTAGGCGACGAAGCTGGCGATTTCTTCGGCCTTGCCGTAGCGGCCCACGGCCATCAGCGGAATCAGGCTTTCTGCAAATTCGCCGTGGGCCGGGTTCATGTCGGTGTCGACCGGACCCGGTTGTACGTTATTGATGGTGATGCCCTGCGGGCCGAGATCACGGGCCAGGCCTTTGGTCAGGCCGACCAGTGCCGACTTGCTCATTGCGTATGGGCCGCCACCGGCGAAGGGCATGCGGTCGGCGTTGGTGCTACCGATGTTGATGATGCGTCCGCCTTCGGTCATGTATTTGGCGGCGGCCTGGGTGGCGATGAATACGCTGCGCACATTGATGGCCAGGGTCTGGTCGAAGTCTTCGAGTTTGAACTCGGCCAGCGGTGCGACGGCCAGCACGCCGGCATTGTTGACCAGGATATCCAGGCGACCAAAGGTCTCTACCGTGGCGGACACGGCGCTGCGAATGGCCTCGGCGTCGGCGCTGTCGGCCTTGATGGCCAGAGCCTTGCCGCCGTTGGCGGTGATGCTGTCTTGCAGTTCTTCGGCCTTGGCCGTGGAACTGACATAAGTGAAGGCAACGGTCGCGCCTTCAGCGGCCAGGCGCTTGACGATGGCAGCGCCGATACCGCGGGAACCACCTTGAATCAATGCCACTTTGCCGCTGAGGTTCTGAGTAGTCATGTCGATCTCCAAGTCCCGAGGCGAGATGTCCCGGTTGATGGAGCCTAGTATCGATTCAGGATTCCATGCTGTGTAGACCATAATTGCGATAGTCTGTGTAAACCAAAAGTTTATAGTGGCGACTATGGAAACCTTCAGCAGTATCGAATGCTTTGTGCGCAGCGCTGAGGTCGGCAGCTTCGCCGAGGCCGCGCGGCGTCTGAGCCTGACACCGGCGGCGGTAGGCAAGAGCGTCGCCAAGCTTGAAGCGCGCCTGGGCGTCAGATTGTTTCAGCGCAGCACTCGCAGCCTGACGCTGACGGAGGCCGGCCAGTTGTTTCTCGGCGAAGTCAGCGGCAGCCTGCACACCATCCAGAATGCCGTGGCCAATCTCGCCAGCGCCGGAGGGCGTCCTGCCGGAACATTAAAGGTCAGCATGGGCACGGTGTTCGGGCGCTTGTACATCGTGCCGTTGCTGGGGGAATTTCTGCGGCGCTTTCCGGCAATCAACCCGGACTGGCATTTCGACAACCGACAGGTCGACCTGATTGCCCAGGGCTTCGACGCCGCGATTGGCGGCGGATTCGAACTGCCTCAGGGCGTGGTGGCGCGCAAGCTGACACCGGCCCATCGCGTGTTGGTGGCTTCCACCGAGTATCTGGCGGCGCAGGAGGCAATCGTCGAGCCGGACGATCTCAAGTATCACGATGGCATCCTCATTCGCTCGCCGCAGACCGGTCGCGTGCGTTCCTGGCAGTTGACCAGTCGTAGTCAGCAACACAGTCCATTGACCCTCAAGGCGCGGATGACCATGAGCGATTCGGAAGCCGCCTGCGCCACGGCGACCCAGGGTTTGGGCATTGCCTTGGTGAGCATGCCGTTTGCCGTGGGTTATCTGGAGGCGGGGACGTTGCAGCGGGTGTTGCCGGACTGGTATGTCGACGACGGCAACATTTCTGTCTACTACGCTGAACATAAACTGCTGCCCGGCAAAACCCGGGCGTTTGTCGATTTCATCATTGAGCAGTTTGCCGAGCGGGGGTTGGGGCAGAGGTTCAGTGCGGTTTGAGTTTGGCTCCAGACCGAGGTGCGGCCATCGCGGGCAAGCCACGCTCCCACAGGTTTTGCGTCGTACACATCACTGAGGCGCGACGCAAAACCTGTGGGAGCGAGCTTGCTCGCGATCGGGGCGCCGCGGTCTACCGGGCAAACCGCCCCGGCCAGCCAATGATGTTCTTCGGCCGCGGCGTTGCGTAAGTCCGCACTTTCGACGTCGACAACCCCAACCGCACCAACGATTCGGCAATAGTCACCGCCGCCGTCACCCCATCCACCACCGGTACCCCGGTACGCCGGCGAATCTGCTCGTCCAGCCCGGCCATGCCACCGCAGCCCAGGCAAATCACTTCGGCCTTGTCCTGGGTCACCGCCAGTTCGGCCTGATGCACGATGGCCTCCAGTGCGCGCTGCGGTTCGTGCTCCAGTTCCAGCACCGCCAAACCACTGGCCCGTACCGAGGCGCAACGGTCCCATAGGCCGGAGAGCTTGAGGCGATCTTCGACCAGCGGCACGGTGCGATCGAGGGTGGTGACCACGGAGTAGGCGTGACCGAGGAACATCGCCGTGCTGGCGGCGGCATCGGTGATGTCCACCACTGGCACATTGAGCAGCTCCTGCAAGCCTTCACGGCCATGCTCGCCATAGCCGGCCTGGATCACAGCGTCGAAAGGCTGATCGTAGGACATCACCCGGTCCATGACCGCGATGGCTGCCAGGTAACTTTCGAAGTTGCCCTCGATGGAGTCGGCGCCGAAGTGCGGGGTGAGGCCGACGATTTCCGTGCCGGGCGACGCGACGGCCTGCGCCGAGCGGGCAATGGCCTGGGTAATGGATTCGGTGGTGTTGACGTTGACCACGAGAATGCGCATGGGGAGTCCTTATTGCAGTTGGTTCTGCGGCCCGACAACACCGGGCCGCAACAGGATCAGTGGCTGACGTTATCGACGGCGATGGCTTCACCGCTGACATCGGCGTAGTGCGGTTGGCGCTTGGCGATGATCAGGTAGAGCATCCCGGCGATGCCGGCACCAATCAGCCAGGAGAACGGCGAAACGCTGTGGAACCCCGGCACCAGGGCCAGGACGATGGCGATCAGGGCGGCGGGAATGAACGCCGCCACCGCGCGTAAATTGACCCCGCGGCTGTAGTAATAAGCGCCATTCGGGTCTTCGCTGTACAACTGCGGTACGTTGACCTGGCCTTTTCGCACCAGCCAGTAGTCGACCATGATCACGCCGTACAACAGGCCGAGCAGGGCACCGAGGCCGGACAGGAAGTACACGATCACCAGCGGACTGTTGTAGAGGTTCCACGGCAGGATCAGCACGGCGATGGTCGCATCGGCCTGGGTGTACATCCAAGTGGCGAGGGCGGCGACGGTCAGCAGAATCACCGGGCCGGCAAATGCCTCGTAGCGCCGCACCATCTCCATGCCATAGGCGAGGATCGCCAGTTGCACGAACCAGATCGCGACGAAACACACCCAGCCCAGAGTCGACAGGCCGAGGATCGAGTTGTGGTCGTAGTCAGCGAACCCGGGATGGACCGCCGTCAACAACACGCGGAAGACCACGGACGCAAGGTACGTCTGAATACCGAACCAGGCGATGGCGATAACGGCGCGGATCAATGCAGGAATCTGCGCACCGTGAATGCCGAAACTGATCCGGCTGATGACCGGAAACGGCACCCCGGTTTTCTGGCCCATGTAGCCAGACAGGTTCATGAAGAAGTAAACCAGCGCCGCGCCGATCCCCAGGGACAGGAGAATCTGCCAGCCACCCAGACCCAAAGCGTACAGACCGATGGCAAACGAGTAGTTGGCAATGTTGTGCACGTCGTTGGTCCACAGGGCAAAGATGCTGTAGCGCCCCCAGCGTCTCCCTTCGGCTTTGGTCGGCGCCAGGTCCTTGTTATGCAGTCGGGGACTGAGCACCACAGGGGTGTGATGCGCCTGATTGTCGGCGGTGTGGGTGGAATGGGAGGAGGGTAGATCCAGCGCGATGTTGTTATTGGAGAGACTGGTACGCATTCCGGCAGGCTCCTGATGCTCGACGCCGCGATGACTGTGCATGAGCGTTGGCTCGACAAATCTTCGTCGCGGGTGGCGAATATCATTGGTTACTGGGCATCTGCAGCCTGTACGGGATAGGGCGCTTCAGGCTTGCGGATCTAAAGTGTGTGTATGTTTTGGATTTGTTGTATACAAAATATGTATGCACTTAAGCCAGATCCATGCCTGTCGCGATTCTATAAAAATCAGTGCTCATTTCGTTTTGTTATCGAAAACGAATAACTCACTGAAAAACACAACATTTAAATTGACCGATTGAACAGGTATTTATTTTTGGAGAGGGGGATGCAGGCGAGGTGGTGGGAAAGGAGATGTAACTTTTTGGGGCGCTGAAACTAAAAGTGCACACACAAATGGCACCGATGGTGACATTCGTGTGTACACATTTTTTGTGAGCAGACACATAACCAATGTGGGAGGGGGGGATTTCACAAGGCTTGGGATCAGGCTTTCGACTTGCTGATGATATTCCCCACATGCAGCCCGCATTCCTTCTGCGTCGCTTCTTCCCACCACCAACGGCCTTCGCGCTCATGCTGGTTCGGCAGTACCGGGCGGGTGCAGGGTTCGCAGCCGATACTGATGAAGCCGCGCTCGTGCAGACTGTTGTACGGCAGCTCCAGCATGCGGATGTAACCCCAGATCTCTTCGCTGGTCATTTGCGCCAGCGGGTTGAACTTGTACAGGGTGCGTTCCGGGGTGGAGAACGCGGTGTCGATTTCCATCACCGCGACGGCGCTGCGGGTCCCCGGGCTCTGGTCGCGGCGCTGGCCGGTGGCCCAGGCTTTCACGCCGGACAGCTTGCGGCGCAGGGGTTCGATCTTGCGGATGCCGCAGCATTCGCCATGGCCGTCCTTGTAGAAGCTGAACAGGCCCTTTTCCTTCACGAAGGGTTCGAGTTTCGTGTAGTCCGGCGACACCAGTTCGATGTCGATCTTGTAGTGCTCGCGTACCTGATCGATGAAACGGTAGGTCTCCGGGTGCAGGCGGCCGGTGTCGAGACTGAACACCTTGACGTTCTTGTTCAGCTTCCAGGCCATGTCCACCAGCACCACGTCCTCGGCGCCGCTGAAAGATATCCACAAGTCATCACCGAACTCGGCAAACGCGAGTTTCAGGATGTCCTGGGCGGATTTGTTGGCATAGGTCGTGGCGAGTTCCACGACGTCGAACGTTGGGCTCATCAGGGCGGCTTCCTACAGGTCGGTGGCGCTGGGCGCTCTATATAAGGCCGATGGTAACAAAAAGCTGCGCCGATCGGGGCATCCTCTGCGTTGCGCAGGCAGGCCCGAGTCGCTAGAGTTCGGCAATCTTTTTGCTCGCCCGACTCAATAATCAATACAAATGGGAGTGTCTTGTGGAAATTGCCTGTCTGGATCTAGAAGGTGTGCTGGTCCCGGAAATCTGGATCGCCTTCGCCGAAAAAACCGGGATCGAATCCCTCAGGGCCACCACCCGGGACATTCCCGACTACGACGTGCTGATGAAGCAGCGCCTGCGGATTCTCGACGAGCACGGCCTGAAACTTTCCGACATTCAGGAAGTGATCGCCACGCTCAAGCCGCTGGATGGCGCCATCGAGTTCGTCGACTGGTTGCGCGAGCGCTTCCAGGTGGTGATCCTGTCGGACACCTTCT
Organism: Pseudomonas sp. P5_B3; assembly: GCF_056400405.1. Classification (NCBI taxonomy): domain Bacteria; kingdom Pseudomonadati; phylum Pseudomonadota; class Gammaproteobacteria; order Pseudomonadales; family Pseudomonadaceae; genus Pseudomonas; species Pseudomonas sp. P5_B3. Next base: position 53,980 of record NZ_JBFULI010000013.1, read on the forward strand.
ATGAGTTCTCCCAGCCGCTGATGCGCCAGCTGGGCTTCCCGACCTTGCTCTGCCATCGCCTGATTACTGACGACAGCGGGCGAGTCACTGATTATCAACTGCGTCAGAAAGATCCCAAGCGTCAGTCGGTCCTGGCCTTCAAGAGCCTCTACTACCGGGTGATCGCGGCGGGGGATTCCTACAACGACACCACGATGCTGGGCGAGGCCGATGCCGGGATTCTGTTCCATGCGCCGGAAAACGTGATTGCGCAGTTCCCGCAGTTCCCGGCGGTGCATACGTTTGAAGCGTTGAAGCAGGAGTTCATCAAGGCTTCGAACCGGACCTTGAGTTTGTAAACACATTGCCTGTAGGAGCAGGGGTGTCAGAGGTTTTGCAGGGTATCGAGCAACACCTTCACCTTGGTGATTGATTCCTGATACTCAGCCTGCCACTCCGAGTCCGCGACAATCCCGCCGCCGCCCCAGCAACACACCTGCCCGTCCTTGACCAGCAAGCTACGGATGGCGATGGAACTGTCCATTTCGCCACGCACGTCCAGGTAGACCAATGAACCGCAATACAGTCCGCGTCGGGTCGGTTCCAGTTCATCGATGATCTGCATGGCGCGAATCTTTGGCGCGCCGGTAATCGAGCCGCCGGGGAAGCTGCCGGCGATCAGGTCCAGGGCATCGCGCCCATCCGCCAGTTCACCGGTGACGCTGCTCACCAGGTGATGTACGTTTGGATAGCTTTCCAGGCTGAACAACTCCGGCACTCGTACTGAACCGGTGCGGCAGGTCCGGCCGAGGTCATTGCGCAGCAGGTCGACGATCATCAGGTTTTCCGCGCGATCCTTGGGGCTGGCCAGCAATTCGGCGGCGTTCGCGGCGTCTTGCTCAGGCGTCAGGCCCCGCGGGCGAGTGCCCTTGATCGGACGGGTTTCCACATGACCCTGGCTGACTTTGACGAAGCGTTCCGGCGACAGGCTGAGTACGGCATCGCCGTCAGGCAGGCTCTGAAAACCGGAAAAAGGCGTCGGGCACGCTGCGCGCAGCGCACAGTAAGCGATCCACGGATCACCCTGGCAGGGCGCTCGAAAACGCTGGGCGAAGTTGACCTGATAACAGTCGCCGGCCTGAATGTATTGCTGGATGCGCCCGATTGCCTGTTGATACTGGTCAGCGCTCAACTCGGCAGTCATCGGGGTGAGCAGTTTGAAGGGCGCGACCGCTTCAGGTGCCGGTTGGTTGAACAGATCGATCAGGCGCTGACGCTCGCTCTCTGGCAGTGTCGGGTGGAACACCAATTGACTGGTCAGTGAACGGTGATCGCTGACCAATGCCCAGCCGTACAGGCCGAAACGCGCGTCAGGCAGTTGCAGGTCGTCCTGTGCCTGGCTCGGCAGGCGCTCCAGATGTCGGCCGAAATCGTAACTCAGGTAGCCGATCAATCCACCGGCAAACGGCAACTCATAGGGTGTTGGCAGAGCGGCTTCGCCCAGGCGTGTCAGGTTATCGCGCAGGCGTTGCAGGAAAGCTTCGCCACTTTCGTCGGGCGATACCGTCAATTGTTCCAGCGGCCAGGCGCTGAGCAGGTCATAGCGACCCCGGTCAGCACTGGGGCGACCGCTGTCGAGCAGCACGGCGCCGGGGGCATGACGTATCGCCGTGAAATACTCGGCGGGGTTGGCACGATAGGGCAGCGGGTGTACGGAACAGGTCAGCATGGGCGGGGGAGATCAGCCATTGAGGCGGGGTGGCGATTGTAGACCTCTGCAGGATTTGGTCCTAGAGGGATGTTGGAAAGAGGCATATTGATAACGGCCGAAACAAAACTCTGTGGCGAGGGAGCAAGCTCCCTCGCCACAAAAGATCAGCCTTCGACCGCAGGAATATGCCCAAACATCTCCTGCACAAACGCCACGCGCTCTTTGACCGATTCGGTCACGCCACGAGCCTTCAGGTCTTCCAATCGTGCTTCCACCGCATGAGTACGCAACGTCAGCCCGCAGTCATTGGCAATCTGGATATTCAACCCCGGCCGGGCGTTGAGCTCCAGAATCAGCGGGCCTTTGTCCTGGTCCAGGACCATGTCGACACCGATGTAGCCCAAGCCGCACAACTCATAACAGCCGGCGGCGAGTTTCATGAAACCGTCCCAGTAGGGCAGTTGCACGCCATCCACTGCGTTGGTGGTGTCCGGGTGTTTGTTGATGATGTTGTTCAGCCAGGTGCCGCGCAGGGTCAGGCCGGTGGCCAGGTCCACACCGACGCCGATGGCGCCCTGGTGCAGGTTGGCCTTGCCGTTGGACTGGCGCGTCGGCAGGCGCAGCATGGCCATCACCGGGTAGCCCATCAAAACAATGATGCGAATGTCCGGCACGCCTTCGTAACTGATGCTCTTGAAGATCTGGTCCGGAATCACACGGTACTCGATCAGCGCCCGGTCGCGGTGACCGCCCAGGGAGTACAGGCCGGTCAGGATGCTGGAAATCTGATGCTCGATTTCTTCATGGCTGATGATCCGGCCGGACACCGAGCGATATCGGCCTTCAAAACGGTCGGCGATGACCAGGATGCCATCGCCGCCAGCGCCCTGGGCCGGTTTGATCACGAAGTCGCTGCGTGCGCCGATGATCTCTTCGAGATTGTCGATTTCCTTCTCGGTGGAGATCACGCCATACAGCTCGGGCACATGGATGCCGGCGGCGATGGCGCGCTCCTTGGTGATGATCTTGTCATCGACGATCGGGTACAGGCTGCGCTTGTTGTACTTGAGCACATAGTCTGCGTTACGCCGATTGATCCCCATGATGCCTCGGGCTTCCAGGGCCTTCCAGGTCTTCCAGAAGCCGAACATCAGGCGTCAGCCTTTTTCAGGAAAGCCTTGAAACGCACGAGTTCAGTCAGGCGATAACCGCGATAACGACCCATGGCCAGCATGAAACCCACCAGGATCAGCAGGATCGCCGGGAAAGTGAACACGAAGTACACCAGTTCCGGCACGGTCATGATCAGGTGCGCCAGGGACGCGGCGAACAGTGTGCCAATGGCCACTTTCATCGCATGGCCGCCGCCACGTTCTTCCCAGGTGATCGACAGGCGTTCGATGGTCATGGTCAGGATCACCATCGGGAACAGCGCCACCGACAAGCCGCGCTCCAGGCCGAGTTTATGGCTGAACAGGCTGATGGCTGCGATCAACACCACCACAAAGGTCAGCACCACCGACAGCCTCGGCAACATTTGCAGCTTCAGGTGTTCAAGGTAGGAGCGCAGCGACAGGCCCAGTGCCGTGATGATGGTAAACAGCATGATGCCGAAGCCGAGCTGGGTTTCGCGGAAGGCCAGGGCGATCAGTACCGGGGTGAAGGTGCCGAGGGTCTGGATGCCGATCAGGTTGCGCAGGATCAGGATCACCAGCACGCCGATCGGGATCATCACCATGATCATGAAGGTCTGCTGGGTTTGCAGCGGCAGGCCGTACAGCGAGTACTCGAGGAAGTTGGCGTCGGTGTTTTCGTCGGTCAGCTTGGCCAGGCGAATGGCGTTCATTTCGCTGTTGTTCAGGCTGAAGGTTACGTTGGCTTTCTTGCCGCCGTCGACGGTGATCAGGTTTTCGTCGCCGGTCCACCACAGCAGGCGGTCGGTCGGCAGGCCCTGTTCACCGGTTTCCGGGTTGAAGTACAGCCAGTTGGTGCCATTGAAACTGCGCAGCCACAGTTCCGGTATTTGCGGCTGGTCGGCCACCAGGCGGATGGTGTGGACCTTCTCGACCGGCACGTGGGCGATGGACAGTAGCAACTCGACGATTTTTGCCTTGTGTGCGGTGGACGGATCACCGGCCAGCAACAGCTTCACGTTGTCGTCGTTGAGGTTGTTGACTCGCTTGATGGATTCGCCGACGAAGGTTTCGACGTCGGCCGAGTGCTGGCGAATCGGTGCGAGCAGAGCTTCGGCGGCGATTTTTTCCGGACCTTCGATGGCCATGCTGTCGCGAAAGGTCGGGCCTTTGATCTTGGCTTTCTCACCGGAATAACGCTTGGTCAGCACCAGGCGGTAATACAGCGTCTGATTGCCTTTGGCCCGGCGCGCCGACCAGGTGACCTTGCGGTTGCCGTCGACCCGGTTCACGGCCACGCCGTAGTTATTGGAGATGAAACTCTCGTTGAGGCTGACGAAGTCGCGGCTCAGCGGCGGCACGAACATCTGGATCTTGACCGGGTCCTTGGCACTGGCGACGAACTCGACCTTGGCGTCGATGTTCCACAGGTCGTCAGTGGCGTCTTCGGTCACCGGGATGCCCAGTACGAAGATCTGATAGGCCGTAACTGAAATGCCCAGCGCCACCAGGATGGCGATCAGCAGTTTCAGATGAAGGGTAAGAGAGCGCATTTGAATTACTCGGCGGTATAAGCGTCGGTGGTGCAGGCGGGTTTGCCGGCAGCATATTTAAGGCTGGGGTCGACCAGTGCATCGAAGCGTTTGAGGGCTTCGGAGCCAATCAGTAGCGGGTATTGGAAAGCGCTGCGGTCGGTCAGGTTCACTTCGATGCTGCGCAGGGCCGAGCCCATGCAGATGTCCAGTTCGATCACCGGGCGGGCAGTGTACTTCTTGCCTTCCTCCGGGTCGTAGTCGCCGGCCCGGCGCTTGATCTTGCTGACACGGGCCAGCGGGCGTTCGATCGGGTGCGAATGGGCGGTGTCGATGGCCAGATAAAAGCGCACCCACGACTCGCCGTTGCGTTTGAAGCGTTTGATATCCCGTGCACTCAGGGACGCGGTTTTTGCCCCGGTGTCGAGTTTGGCCGCCACTTCCAGATCGATGCCATTGAGCGATGCGTACTCATTGAGGCCATACACGGTCTTTTCCCCGGCGATTGCGAAGCCGGGCATGCAAAGGAAATAAAGGAAGGCAGGGAAGGGCTTGAGTCTCATAAATCCTGGTGCGCAGCGGTCCGACTTGATTCAAGGCCCTGGCATCGCTGCGCAAGCTCCCTCGTATGCCTGTCAGGTTTTTATGACAGGCAGTGCAGATGTGACAAACAAATGCGGGCGGCATTCTAGCACGGTAGTTTGATGGCGCCAGCGCTGGCCGGTGGCTATAAACAGAGGGGTTGCTTCGTTATGGTGCAGCCGGTTATCAGAAGATTGTCGACAATATCGATTTAACCTTTGACTGTGTCGCCTGTATTCGTTAGTTTTTGCGGCACTGGCTCACAAGGTGTCGACAATATGCTGGATCAACTCGATCCCCCCGTTTCAGCGCAAGACGATACGGAGACCCTGTCCGAGAACGTCTTCCGACGCATTCAGGCGGCTATCGTCAAAGGCGAGATTGCGCCGGGCAGCAAAATCTCCGAACCGGAGCTGGCACGCACCTACGGCATCAGCCGTGGCCCGTTGCGCGAGGCCATCCACCGTCTGGAAGGCCAGCGCCTGCTGGTTCGCGTGCCGCATGTCGGCGCGCGGGTGGTGTCGCTCAATCACGCTGAGCTGCTGGAACTCTACGAAATCCGCGAATCCCTGGAAGGCATGGCCTGTCGCCTCGCCGCCGAGCGCATGAGCGTCGAAGAAATCGACGAGCTGCGTCGGGTCCTGGAAACCCACGAGCGCGATGAGGCGTTTCAGGCCGGGAGAGGCTACTACCAGCAGGAAGGCGATTTCGACTTCCATTACCGAATCATCCAGGGCAGCGGCAACCGCACGCTGACCCAAATGCTCTGCGGCGAGCTCTATCAACTGGTGCGCATGTACCGCATCCAGTTTTCCACCACGCCCAATCGCCCGCACCAGGCGTTCGCCGAGCACCACCGCATTCTCGATGCCATCGCCGACCGTGACGGTGAGCTGGCCGAGTTGTTGATGCGCCGTCACATCGGCGCCTCCAAACGCAATATCGCCCGTCATTACCAGGACGGCGTCAACCCGACAGCCAAACGAGGTGAGTCATGAGTTTGAACAAGAGCACACCAGGCCAGCGTTTCCGCGATGCGGTCGCCAGCGAACACCCACTGCAAGTGGTCGGCGCGATCAATGCCAACCACGCGCTGCTGGCCAAGCGCGCCGGTTTCAAGGCGATCTACCTGTCGGGTGGCGGGGTGGCTGCCGGCTCCCTCGGCGTGCCTGACCTGGGCATCACCGGCCTGGATGACGTGCTGACCGACGTGCGCCGTATCACCGATGTTTGCGACCTGCCGTTGCTGGTGGACGTGGATACCGGTTTCGGTTCCTCGGCGTTCAACGTCGCTCGCACCGTCAAGTCGATGATCAAATTCGGCGCCGCGGCGATTCACATCGAAGACCAGGTTGGCGCCAAGCGCTGCGGTCACCGTCCTAACAAGGAAATCGTGACCCAGCAGGAAATGGTCGACCGCATCAAGGCCGCCGTCGATGCGCGTACCGATGACAGCTTCGTGATCATGGCCCGTACCGACGCCCTGGCGGTGGAAGGCCTGGAGTCTGCCCTGGATCGCGCCGCCGCGTGCATCGAGGCCGGTGCGGACATGGTGTTCCCGGAAGCTATCACCGAGCTGGACATGTACAAGCTGTTCGCCAGCCGTGTGAAAGCGCCGATCCTGGCCAACATCACCGAATTCGGCGCGACGCCGCTGTACACCACCGAACAGCTGGCCGCTGCCGACGTATCGCTGGTGCTGTACCCGCTGTCGGCGTTCCGTGCCATGAACAAGGCCGCAGAAAACGTCTACACCGCGATCCGTCGCGATGGCACGCAACAAAACGTCATCGACACMATGCAGACGCGCATGGAGCTTTACGATCGCATCGACTACCACACCTTCGAGCAGAAGCTCGATGCGTTGTTCGCCGCTAAGAAGTAATCGAACCTTTTATATGTAGGAGCGAGCCTGCTCGCGATGGACGTCAACGATTACGTGGTGTCCATGATGCACCGAGGTGTTACATCCACCTTCGCGAGCAGGCTCGCTCCTACAGGTTTCTCTGACAAAAAGAATATTGGAGACAAAAAATGGCCGAAGCAAAAGTACTCAGTGGCGCCGGGCTCCGTGGCCAGGTAGCCGGGCAAACCGCACTGTCCACCGTGGGGCAGTCGGGCGCCGGTCTGACCTATCGTGGTTATGACGTACGTGAACTGGCGGCTGACGCACAGTTCGAAGAAGTCGCCTACCTGCTGCTGTACGGCGAGCTGCCGAACAAAGCGCAACTGAACGCCTACATCGACAAACTGAGCAAGCTGCGTGACCTGCCGCAAGCACTGAAAGAAGTGCTGGAACGCATCCCCGCCGACGCCCACCCGATGGACGTGATGCGCAGCGGTTGCTCGTTCCTCGGCAACCTGGAACCGGAGAACGATTTCTCCGAGCAACACGACAAGACCGACCGCCTGCTGGCCGCGTTCCCGGCGATCATGACTTACTGGTACCACTTCAGCCACGAAGGCAAGCGCATCGATTGCGTGAGTGACGAGCCGTCCATCGGCGGCCACTTCCTGCACCTGCTGCACGGCAAGAAACCGAGCGAGCTGCACGTCAAGGTGATGAACGTTTCGCTGATCCTCTACGCAGAGCACGAGTTCAACGCGTCGACCTTCACCGCACGTGTTTGCGCGTCGACCCTGTCCGACCTGTATTCGTGCATCACGGCGGCCATCGGCTCGCTGCGCGGCCCGCTGCACGGTGGTGCCAACGAAGCGGCGATGGAAATGATCGAGCGTTTCTCGACGCCGGAAGACGCGATCAAGGGCACCCTCGGCATGCTCGAGCGCAAGGACAAGATCATGGGCTTCGGCCACGCGATCTATAAGGACAACGATCCGCGTAACGAGGTGATCAAGGGCTGGTCGAAAAAACTCGCTGACGAAGTGGGTGACAAGGTGTTGTTCCCTGTGTCCGAAGCCATCGACAAGACCATGTGGGAGCAGAAGAAACTGTTCCCGAACGCCGATTTCTACCATGCCTCGGCGTACCACTTCATGGGCATTCCGACCAAGTTGTTCACACCGATTTTCGTCTGCTCGCGCCTGACCGGCTGGGCCGCCCACGTGTACGAACAACGTGCCAACAACCGCATCATCCGTCCAAGCGCCGAGTACGTAGGCGTTGAACAGCGCAAGTTCGTACCAATCGAACAACGCTGAATGGTGGAGGTCGGCACCGGGATCTGAATGCAACGCAGATCCCTGTGGGAGCGAGCTTGCTCGCGATGACGGGCTGACATTCAACATCAATGTCGCCAGTTCCATCGCTATCGCGAGCAAGCTCGCTCCCACAGTGGATGGTGTGAACTTCAAGTCTGGTGCCAGGCCCCACCTTTTGTAACTACCGTGACCGAGTCCTGACGATGAACACTGAATTCCGTAAACCGCTGCCTGGCAGCCACCTGGATTACTTCGATGTCCGCGCAGCGGTCGAGGCGATCCAGCCTGGCGCCTACGACACCCTGCCGTACACTTCCCGCGTGCTGGCGGAAAACCTTGTGCGTCGCTGCGACCCGGCCACGCTCACCGAATCCCTGAAACAATTTATCGAGCGCAAGCGCGACCTCGACTTCCCGTGGTTCCCGGCCCGGGTGGTGTGCCACGACATTCTCGGCCAGACCGCGCTGGTCGACCTCGCCGGCCTGCGTGACGCCATCGCCCTGCAAGGCGGTGACCCTGCGCAAGTCAACCCGGTAGTGCCGACGCAACTGATCGTCGACCACTCCCTGGCCGTCGAGCGCGGTGGTTTCGATCCGCAGGCGTTCGAGAAGAACCGCGCCATCGAAGACCGTCGCAACGAAGACCGTTTCCACTTCATCAACTGGACCAAGAAGGCCTTCAAGAACGTCGACGTGATCCCGCCGGGCAACGGCATCATGCACCAGATCAACCTGGAGAAAATGTCTCCGGTGATCCAGGTACGTGACGGCGTGGCCTTCCCTGATACCTGCGTCGGCACCGACAGCCACACCCCGCACGTCGATGCGTTGGGCGTGATCGCCATTGGTGTCGGTGGTCTTGAAGCCGAAAGCGTGATGCTCGGCCGCGCATCGTGGATGCGTCTGCCGGAAAGCGTTGGCGTCGAACTGACTGGCAAGCTGCAACCGGGCATTACCGCCACCGACATGGTGCTGGCGCTGACCGAGTTCCTGCGCAAGCAAAAAGTCGTTGGCGCGTGGCTGGAGTTCTTCGGCGAAGGCGCATCAAAGCTGACCCTTGGCGACCGCGCAACCATCTCCAACATGGCCCCGGAATACGGCGCCACCGCAGCGATGTTCTACATCGACCAGCAGACCATCGACTACCTCAAGCTCACCGGGCGTGAAGACGAACAGGTGCAACTGGTCGAGAACTATGCCAAGACAACCGGTCTGTGGGCAGACAGCCTCAAAGGTGCGCAATACGAGCGCGGCCTGACCTTCGACCTGTCTTCGGTGGTGCGCAACATGGCCGGCCCGAGTAACCCGCACGCCCGTGTCGCGGTTTCGGATCTGGCAGCCAAAGGCATCTCCGGCCAATGGGACGATGTGCCGGGTCAAATGCCGGACGGCGCGGTGATCATTGCCGCCATCACCAGCTGCACCAACACCAGCAACCCGCGCAACGTGATTGCCGCCGGCCTGCTGGCGCGCAACGCCAACAAGCTTGGCCTGACCCGCAAGCCGTGGGTCAAGTCGTCCCTGGCGCCGGGCTCGAAAACCGTGGCGCTGTACCTCGATGAAGCCGGTTTGACCGATGAGCTGGAGCAACTCGGTTTCGGCGTCGTGGCCTTCGCCTGCACCACCTGCAACGGCATGTCCGGCGCACTGGACCCGGTGATCCAGCAAGAGATCATCGACCGTGACCTGTATGCCACTGCGGTGTTGTCCGGCAACCGTAACTTCGACGGGCGGATTCACCCGTACGCCAAGCAAGCGTTCCTCGCGTCGCCGCCATTGGTGGTTGCGTATGCGATTGCCGGTACCATCCGTTTCGACATCGAAAAAGATGTGCTGGGCGTGGTGGATGGCAAGGAAATCCGCCTGAAAGACATCTGGCCGAGCGATGAAGAAATCGACGCCGTGGTCAAGACGTCGGTGAAGCCGGAGCAGTTCCGCCAGGTCTACATTCCGATGTTCGCCATCCACGAAGACACCGGCCCGAAAGTCGCGCCGCTGTACGACTGGCGTGAAATGAGCACCTACATCCGCCGTCCGCCGTACTGGGAAGGTGCGTTGGCCGGTGCACGTCCGCTCAAGGGCATGCGCCCGCTGGCGGTGCTACCGGACAACATCACCACCGATCACCTGTCGCCGTCCAACGCGATCATGATGGACAGCGCCGCCGGCGAATACCTGGCGAAAATGGGCCTGCCGGAAGAGGACTTCAACTCTTACGCGACTCATAGGGGCGACCATTTGACCGCGCAACGCGCGACGTTTGCCAACCCGAAACTGTTCAACGAAATGGTTCAGGAAAACGGCGAGGTCAAGCAGGGTTCGCTGGCCCGTGTCGAGCCGGAAGGCAAAGTGATGCGCATGTGGGAAGCCATCGAGACCTACATGGATCGCAAGCAGCCGCTGATCATTATCGCAGGTGCCGACTACGGCCAGGGTTCGTCCCGTGACTGGGCGGCCAAGGGTGTACGGCTGGCGGGTGTCGAGGCGATTGCCGCTGAAGGTTTCGAACGCATTCACCGCACCAACCTGGTGGGCATGGGCGTGTTGCCGCTGGAGTTCAAACCCGGCACCAACCGCCATACCCTGGCCATCGACGGCAGCGAAACCTACGACGTGATCGGTGAACGCACCCCGCGTGCCGAGTTGACACTGGTGATCCATCGCAAGAATGGCGAGCGAGTCGATGTGCCCGTGACCTGCCGCCTCGACACCGCTGAAGAAGTGTCGATCTACGAGGCCGGCGGCGTGTTGCAACGCTTCGCCCAGGACTTCCTCGAAGAGTCGGCGGTCGCCGTTTAATACACGCAGTACAGACACGGGACTTTGAGTCCCGTGTCTGCTTTCAGATCAGGAGTAACGAGCACCATGGCTCACGCAGCTCAGATTAAAATTCCAGCCACCTACATGCGCGGCGGCACCAGCAAAGGCGTGTTCTTCAGCCTGAAAGACTTGCCCGAGGCTGCACAGGTTCCAGGCCAGGCCCGCGATGCGCTGTTATTGCGCGTGATCGGCAGCCCCGACCCGTACGACAAACAAATCGACGGCATGGGCGGCGCGACCTCCAGCACCAGCAAAACCGTGATTCTGTCGAAAAGCATCAAGGCCGATCACGATGTCGATTATCTGTTCGGACAGGTGTCGATCGACAAGCCGTTCGTGGACTGGAGCGGCAACTGCGGCAACCTGTCGGCGGCGGTCGGTTCGTTCGCCGTCAGCAATGGTCTGGTGGACGCCAGCCGCATCCCGCACAACGGCGTGGCGGTGGTTCGCGTGTGGCAGGCCAACATCGGCAAGACCATCATCGCCCACGTGCCGATCACCAACGGTGAAGTGCAGGAAACCGGCGATTTCGAACTCGACGGCGTGACCTTCCCGGCGGCCGAAGTGCAGATCGAGTTTCTCGATCCGGCGGCGGATGAAGAGGGCGGCGGCGGTTCGATGTTCCCTACCGGCAACCTCGTGGATGACCTGGAAGTGCCCGGCGTCGGTACCTTCAAGGCGACTATGATCAACGCCGGCATCCCGACGATTTTCGTCAATGCCGAAGACATCGGCTACAAGGGCACCGAGTTGCAGGGCGCGATCAATGGCGACCCGAAAGCCTTGCTGATGTTCGAAACCATCCGTGCCTACGGCGCATTGCGCATGGGTCTGATTTCGAGCATCGACGAAGCGGCCAAGCGGCAGCACACGCCGAAGGTGGCCTTCGTGGCCAAGCCTGCGGACTACGTGGCCTCAAGCGGCAAGGCGATAGCAGCGGGGGATGTCGACCTGCTGGTGCGCGCACTGTCCATGGGTAAATTGCACCACGCGATGATGGGCACGGCGGCGGTGGCGATCGGCACGGCAGCAGCGATTTCCGGCACTTTGGTCAACCTCGCGGCGGGCGGTATCGAACGCAATGCGGTGCGCTTCGGCCATCCGTCCGGCACCTTGCGCGTTGGCGCCGAAGCCAGTCTGGTCAACGGAGAGTGGACCGTGAACAAGGCGATCATGAGCCGCAGTGCGCGGGTGTTGATGGAAGGTTATGTGCGGGTGCCGGGTGACTCGTTCTAATCCGATTTTGAGCTGAACACAAAACCCTGTGGGAGCGAGCTTGCTCGCGATAGCGGAGTGTCAGGCAACATCAATGCTGGATGTGCCGACGTCATCGCGAGCAAGCTCGCTCCCACAGGGAACTGTATTTCGATAATAAGAAACTGGTCACCGACTGAGATTGGTCCCTGAACCGAGGTCCCATCAACGACCCGCTTCATAGAGTGAATCGAACATGAGTGCCAACGTCGACCTGAACAACCGTCCCGACTACGACAAGGTCCTGCAGGACATTGCCGATTATGTGTTGAACTACAAAGTCGAGTCCAAAGAAGCGCTGGACACCGCGCGCAACTGCCTGATCGATACCTTGGGTTGCGGCCTGCTGGCCCTGCGTTTTCCCGAATGCACCAAACACCTGGGACCTGTGGTCGAAGGCACCGTCGTACCGTTTGGCGCCCGTGTGCCGGGCACCAGTTACCGGCTCGATCCGGTGAAGGCGGCCTGGGACATCGGCTGCATCGTGCGCTGGCTCGACTACAACGACACCTGGCTCGCCGCCGAGTGGGGGCATCCGTCGGATAACCTCGGCGGCATTCTCGCGGTGGCTGACCATTTTTCACAAAAACGCCTGGCCAATGGCGAGGTGCCGCTGACCGTTCGCACGGTGCTTGAATCGATGATCATGGCCCACGAGATTCAAGGCGTGATCGCCCTTGAGAATTCGTTCAACCGCGTCGGCCTCGATCACGTGATTCTGGTGAAAGTCGCCTCGACCGCGGTCACCGCCAAACTCATGGGCGCCAATCGCGAGCAGTTGTTGTCGGCGTTGTCCCACGCCTTTGCTGACGGCCAGGCCTTGCGCACGTACCGGCATGCGCCGAATGCCGGCTCGCGCAAGTCCTGGGCGGCGGGCGATGCGTCCAGTCGTGGCGTGCGCCTGGCGGATATTGCGATGCGTGGCGAGATGGGTATTCCCGGCGTGTTGAGTGCCAAACAGTGGGGCTTTTACGACGTACTGTTCAGCCACACCAACAATGACCTGGCGCTCAAGCCTGAAGACAAACGTGCATTCGGTTTTTCGCGACCGTACGGCAGTTATGTGATGGAAAACGTGCTGTTCAAGATCAGTTTTCCGGCCGAGTTCCATGCGCAAACGGCCTGCGAAGCGGCGGTGACCTTGCATCCGCAAGTACGTAATCGCCTGCACGAAATCGACAGGATTGTCATCACCACCCATGAATCGGCGATTCGCATCATTTCCAAAGTCGGTCCATTGGCAAACGCCGCTGACCGCGATCACTGCATCCAGTACATGACCGCCGTGCCGCTGGCCTTCGGCAATCTGGTGGCGGAGCACTACGAGGACGATTTCCACAGGGCGCATCCAATCATCGATGTGCTGYGCGACAAGATGGTTATCGTCGAGGAACCACGATACACCCGTGAATATCTGGAGGCCGACAAGCGCTCCATTGCCAATGCGGTGCAGGTGTTTTTCAAGGATGGGTCCAGCACTGATAACGTCGTGGTGGAGTACCCGATCGGGCATCGGCGGCGCCGGGCTGAAGGTATCCCGTTGCTGGAGGACAAGTTCAAGGCGAATTTACTGACACGATTCACCGGTCAGCGTAGCGAGGAGATTTTTGCGTTGTGCAATGATCAGGAGAAGCTTGAGGCGACAGCGGTGAACCGGTTTGTGGATTTGTTTGTCATTTAGTTAAACCGCGTCATCGTTCATCGCGGGCAAGCCCGCGATGGCAATAGATCAGGCGCTACAGAGTTATTTGAACCGCCGCTCCACACCTTTCTCCACAAGAATCTTCGCCGAGATTTCTTCTACAGAGAAATGCGTGGAGTTGATGTGCGGGATGTTTGCGCGGCGGAACAGGTTCTCGACCTCGCGCACTTCGAACTCGCACTGGGCGTAGCTCGAATAGCGGCTGTTGGGCTTGCGCTCGTTGCGGATCGCGGTGAGGCGGTCCGGGTCGATGGTCAGGCCGAACAGCTTGTGCTGGTGGGCGCGCAGGGCGTTTGGCAGTTGCAGGCGTTCCATGTCGTCTTCGGTCAGCGGGTAGTTGGCTGCGCGGATACCGAATTGCATCGCCATGTACAGGCACGTCGGCGTCTTACCACATCGCGACACGCCCACTAGTATCAGGTCGGCCTTGTCGTAATAGTGCGTGCGGGCGCCATCGTCGTTGTCGAGGGCGAAGTTCACCGCTTCGATACGCTCCATGTAATTGGTATTGGAGCCGATGGAGTGGGATTTGCCCACGGTGTAGGAAGAATGCTCGGTCAGTTCCTGTTCAAGCGGTGCCAGGAACGTCGAGAATATGTCGATCATGAAACCATTCGAGGTTGCGAGAATCTCACGAATGTCCTGATTGACGATGGTGTCGAAGATAATCGGCCGGAAACCGTCGGTTTCAGCGGCTTTGTTGATTTGTTGTACCATGGCCCGCGCTTTGTCCACGTTGTCGATATACGGCCGCGTGACTTTGCTGAAGGTAATGTTTTCGAACTGCGCCAGAAGGCTTTGACCCAGGGTTTCGGCGGTAATGCCGGTACCATCGGAGATAAAGAAAGCAGATCGTTTCATTTGCACCTTGGGCCTTAAGCTAGTGACGAATCTTGGATATGATAGGCGCGATTTGTCGGCCACCGTTGGCCCGCATTCTCACTTATTTTCCAGGTCCAGGCCATATAGCCGGCAAACGCTCCCCCGAGCAGCCGGTTTTGAGCTTTTCCAACACAGTTAGTGGAGAGATCACCTTGGTAGAGTACGTAGTTTCCCTCGATAAGCTCGGCGTCCATGATGTAGAGCATGTGGGGGGCAAGAACGCATCCCTCGGCGAGATGATCAGCAATCTGGCAGGTGCCGGTGTATCGGTGCCCGGTGGCTTCGCCACGACCGCTCAGGCTTATCGTGATTTCCTGGAGTTGAGCGGCCTGAACCAGCAGATTCATGACGCCCTCGATGCCCTGGACGTCGATGACGTGAATGCCCTGGCCAAGACTGGTGCCCAGATCCGCCAGTGGATCATGGAAGCCGAGTTCCCTGAAAAACTGAATGCCGAAATTCGTACCGCGTTCGCCACGCTGTCCGCCGGCAACCCTGACATGGCCGTGGCCGTGCGCTCTTCCGCCACCGCCGAAGACTTGCCGGACGCTTCCTTCGCCGGCCAGCAGGAAACCTTCCTGAACATCCGTGGTGTCGAAAACGTCATTCGCGCCGCCAAAGAGGTGTTCGCCTCGCTGTTCAACGACCGCGCCATTTCCTATCGCGTGCACCAGGGCTTCGACCACAAGCTGGTTGCCCTGTCTGCTGGCGTGCAGCGCATGGTCCGTTCCGAAACCGGCACCGCCGGCGTGATGTTCACCCTCGATACCGAATCGGGCTTCCGCGACGTAGTGTTCATCACCGGCGCCTACGGCCTGGGTGAAACCGTCGTACAAGGCGCGGTGAACCCGGATGAGTTCTACGTCCACAAGGGCACGCTGGCGGCCGGTCGTCCGGCCATCCTGCGCCGTAACCTGGGCAGCAAGGCCATCAAGATGATCTACGGCGACGAAGCCAAGGCCGGTCGTTCGGTCAAGACCGTCGACGTGGACAAGGCCGAACGCGCACGTTTCTGCCTGACCGACGCCGAAGTCAGCGAGCTGGCCAAGCAGGCGATGATCATCGAGAAGCACTACAAGTGCCCGATGGACATCGAGTGGGCCAAGGACGGTGACGACGGCAAGCTGTACATCGTGCAGGCCCGTCCGGAAACCGTGAAGAGCCGCACCCAGGCCAACGTCATGGAACGTTACCTGTTGAAAGAAACCGGCACCGTGCTGGTGGAAGGCCGCGCCATTGGCCAGCGCATCGGCGCTGGCAAGGTCCGCATCATCAAGGACGTGTCCGAGATGGACAAGGTCCAGCCAGGCGACGTACTGGTGTCCGACATGACCGACCCGGACTGGGAACCGGTCATGAAGCGCGCCAGCGCGATCGTCACCAACCGTGGCGGCCGTACTTGCCACGCGGCGATCATCGCCCGTGAGCTGGGTATCCCGGCTGTAGTGGGTTGCGGCAATGCCACCCAGCTGTTGAAAGACGGCCAGGGCGTGACCGTTTCCTGTGCTGAAGGCGACACCGGTTTCATCTTCGAAGGCGAACTGGGCTTCGACATCAAGAAGAACTCCGTGGACGCCATGCCTGAGCTGCCGTTCAAGATCATGATGAACGTCGGCAACCCGGACCGCGCCTTCGACTTCGCGCAACTGCCGAACGCCGGTGTGGGCCTGGCCCGCCTGGAGTTCATCATCAACCGCATGATCGGCGTGCACCCCAAGGCACTGCTGAACTACGACGGCCTGCCGCTGGACATCAAGGAAAGCGTCGACAAGCGCATCGCCGGTTACAACGATCCAGTCGGCTTCTATGTCGAGAAACTGGTCGAAGGCATCAGCACCCTGGCCGCGGCGTTCTGGCCGAAAAAGGTCATCGTGCGTCTGTCGGACTTCAAGTCCAACGAATACGCGAACCTGATCGGCGGCAAGCTCTACGAGCCGGAAGAAGAGAACCCGATGCTGGGCTTCCGCGGTGCGTCGCGTTACATCAGCGAATCGTTCCGTGACTGCTTCGAACTCGAATGCCGCGCTCTGAAGCGTGTGCGCAACGAGATGGGCCTGACCAACGTCGAAATCATGGTGCCGTTCGTCCGTACCCTGGGCGAAGCGAGCCAGGTGGTCGATTTGCTGGCGGAAAACGGCCTGGCCCGCGGCGAAAACGGTCTGCGTGTGATCATGATGTGCGAACTGCCGTCCAACGCCATCCTGGCTGAAGAATTCCTCGAGTTCTTCGACGGCTTCTCCATCGGCTCCAACGACCTGACCCAGTTGACCCTGGGCCTGGACCGTGACTCCGGGATCATTGCGCACCTGTTCGATGAGCGTAACCCGGCGGTCAAGAAGCTGTTGGCCAACGCCATTGCCGCGTGCAACAAGGCCGGCAAATACATCGGCATCTGTGGTCAGGGCCCTTCGGACCACCCGGACCTGGCCAAGTGGCTGATGGAGCAGGGCATTGAAAGCGTTTCGTTGAACCCGGATTCCGTGCTGGAAACCTGGTTCTTCCTGGCCGAGGGTCAGGCGCAGGCTTGATCCTGTAGGAGCGACGGTGCGGCGATCCGACCTGCTCGCGATGGACTGCAGAACGCCGCGTTTTTTCAGCATGAACGCGTCATCGTTGGCGACCATCGCGAGCAGGCTCGCTCCTACAATGATTGGCAGCGTGGTCGGTGAACGCTGCCTTTAAGATTCAAGCAGGGCGGGCTCCATCTGGATGCCGCCCTTTTTTGTGCAAGAGATTATGCAAAGCAGCAGCAACCTATTTCCTGTCGCTCTGATCAGCGCCGAACGGCGCGGTGATCTGAGCGAAGATGTGTATCGTTTGAAACCCGGTAACAGCCCCGACTTCACCGTCGAACTGGCTGTGACGCGCCTTGGTATGGCCGATGAGTCGTCCTCCCGTGGCGTGCCGGTGATCCTGCTGCACGGCAGCTTTTCCAATCGCCGGTTCTGGTTTTCTCCCAAGGGCCTGGGATTGGGCGCTTATCTGGCCCGACTGGGGTTCGACGTCTGGATTCCGGAAATGCGCGGTCACGGCTTGTCCCAGCGTAACCACGACTACCGCAAGAATCGTGTCGCCGACTACGCTCGCTATGATCTGCCGGCCATAGGTGCATTTGTCCGTGAGCAGAGCGGGCAGGTGCCGCACTGGATCGGTCACTCGCTGGGCGGTACTACCCTGGCCGCAGCGCTGGGTGGCGAGTACATCGGAGAGCCGGTGGTGGCTTCCGCGGCGTTTTTCGGCACCCAGGTGAGCCGCACCTACTGGCCATTGAAGATTCCACCAGTGGAGTGGAGCGGTCGCTTCATTCTCAAGCGTTTTGCCCAGTTGTCGGGCTCAAGGCTCAAGCGCGGCCCGGAGGACGAGCCCATCGGCCTGGCCCTGGAAAGCATGCGCTGGTTCGGCTTGTTCGGGCGCTTCGGCGATGCCGACAAGGACTGGTGGAAAGGCCTGGCCGAGGTCAAGTTACCCGTATTGGCGGTCAGTGCCGCGGGTGATCATCAGGACCCGGCCTGGGCGTGTCGCAAACTGTTCGAGCAGTTTGGTTCCGAGCACAAGCAATTCATCAATCTGGGGCGCGAGCAGGGCTTCGGCGACAATTTCGGTCACGTGGAAATGCTTGTCAGTAAGGCGGCCCAGGCTGAAGTCTGGCCTTTGGTGACTCGCTGGCTGGCCGATCAGCAGACACCTTTGCCGGGAGCGCAACAGGATTTTGCCGCGGCAATCTGAGGCTGACGCTCTAACAAGGGCATTTCGCTCTGATCGGCTTGCGGCTAAGATATGACGCATTGAGCTGTTCTGGTCACTTTCCGTGGCTGAGTCATCACCGATGTTCGTGCTGTCTTCCTCTTTACAGGAGTTTCTCGATGATCCATTACCTCACGCCCGACCTGTGCGACGCCTATCCGGAACTGGTGCAGGTGCTGGAACCGATGTTCAGCAATTTTGGCGGCCGTGATTCCTTCGGCGGCGAAATCGTGACCATCAAGTGCTTCGAAGACAACTCGCGGGTCAAGGAGCAGGTCGAGCTCAAGGGAAATGGCAAAGTGCTGGTGGTAGACGGTGGCGGTTCCCTGCGTCATGCGTTGCTGGGTGACATGCTGGCCGAGAAAGCCGCGAAAAACGGTTGGGAAGGGCTGGTGATCAACGGTTGCATCCGCGACGTCGATATCATCGCGCAGACCGATCTGGGCGTTCAGGCCCTCGCCAGCCACCCGAGGAAATCCGACAGGCGCGGGCTCGGCGATCTCAACGTTGCCGTGACCTTCGCCGGCGTGACATTCCATCCGGGCCATTACATCTATGCGGACAACAACGGCGTGATCATCTCGCCCAGCCCGCTGAAAATGCCTGAATAAAGCGCTGGTCGACCAAAGGAGTGCGGATGTTCGAGGAAGAAAACGCGCAATGGGGGCTGGTACATGCCCTGGTGCTGGACGGTAAAGGCGGTGCGCGTTCGATAGCCCGGACAGAACTCGATGACTTGCAACTGCAGGCCCATGAAAGCCTGTGGCTGCACTGGGATCGCAGTCATCCGCAAACCCGGACCTGGTTACGCAAATCCAGCGGTCTGAGCGAATTCAGTTGTGACTTGCTACTCGAAGAAAACACCCGTCCGCGACTTTTACAGCTTTCAGACAGCGAACTGCTGCTATTTTTGCGCGGGGTCAATCTGAACCCCGGTGCCGAGCCTGAAGACATGGTGTCGGTGCGGATCTTCGGCTCTGCCCAGCGCGTCATTTCCCTGCGTCTGCGTCCGTTGCGGGCCACTGACGAGCTGCTGGTGCAGTTGGCCGAAGGCAAAGGTCCGAAAACAGCCTCCGAACTCATCCTGTGCATGGCGCAGTACCTCACCAACAAGGTGCAGGATCTGGTCAGCTGTCTCTCGGAAGTGGTCGATGAGGAAGAAGAAAAACTGGATGCCGACGAACGGTATACTCCTGAGCACGGATCGGTTTTGCAGATTCGTCGCCGGGCGGCTGCGTTGAAGCGCTTTCTTGCTCCGCAGCGGGATATTTTCGGGCAGTTGACGCGAATCAAGTTGCCCTGGTTCGTCGAGGACGATGGTGATTACTGGAACGAATTGAACAACAGCCTGACCCGCTACCTCGAAGAGCTGGAATTGACCCGGGAGCGGGTGGGACTGGTCCTGGAGGCGGAAGATCGCCGGTTGAGCGTGCGCATGAATCGCACGATGTATCGCTTTGGCGTCATCACCGGGATCTTTTTGCCGATGAGTTTTCTGACCGGGCTTTTGGGGATCAACGTCGGTGGAATTCCATTCTCTGCAAGCCCTTATGGTTTTCTGATCGCCTGCCTGATGATGGTCTCGGTGGCGCTGGGGCAGTGGTGGTTATTCCGACGTTTGCGCTGGGTCTGAGGGAAACCATGTGACCCGACCAAAACTGACCGCGTCTCCCACAGACATCACGAGAGGTGCGTATGCACGATCCGTTTGAACAGTCTTTACGCGACATGCTCAAGGCCTCGCCGTCCACCCGGGACGACGATGCGTGCCTGGGGCGTGTGCTGAAAACCGCCAACCGCCAGGTTGGCGCCGGTGATCTGTTCAGCCTGCTGGGGCGCTGGTTGCCCGCAATGATGATCGCCTTGAATAACGGGTCGGCCCATGTCGCGCCGGTATCCCGTCTTCGTAAACCTGCTGCCCGCACTGCTGATAAGGCTGATTGAATATGGAACTTGATCTCTGGACTCAGAGCCTCGTCACTGCAATGACTGCGTTGTGGACCAAGGTTGCGAACTTCATTCCGAACCTGTTCGGCGCACTGGTTGTGCTGCTGTTGGGTTTTGTCGTGGCCAAACTGCTGGACACCCTGCTCTCCAAGTTGCTCGCCAAACTGGGCCTTGACCGCTTGATGGGCGGCACTGGCCTGACCAAGCTGCTGTCCCGCGCTGGATTGCAGGTTCCTATCTCGACCCTGATCGGCAAGATCGTCTATTGGTTCATTCTGCTTATTTTTCTGGTTTCTGCCGCAGAATCCCTCGGACTTGAGCGGGTTTCAGCTACGCTGGATATGCTTGCGTTGTATCTGCCGAAGGTTTTCGGCGCGGCGCTGGTGTTGCTGGTAGGTGTTTTGCTGGCGCAACTGGCCAACGGGCTGGTGCGTGGAGCGGCAGAAGGCGTGGGCCTGGACTATGCTTCGGGGCTTGGTCGAATTGCTCAGGGCCTGGTGATCATCATCAGTATTTCGGTTGCGATCAGCCAGCTGGAGGTCAAGACTGACCTGCTGAACCATGTGATCGTGATCGTGTTGATAACCGTTGGTCTGGCGGTAGCACTGGCCATGGGATTGGGAAGCCGGGAAATTGCCGGCCAGATTCTTGCGGGAATCTACGTGCGTGAGCTGTACCAGGTTGGGCAACAAGTGCGTGTTGGCGAGGTCGAAGGCCAGATCGAAGAGATCGGCACGGTTAAAACCACATTGCTGACCGATGAGGGTGAGCTAGTCTCTCTTTCCAATCGGATCCTCCTTGAGCAGCATGTGAGTAGCCRCTAACCCGGCAAACTCTGCTAATGTATGCCGCCGCAAAATGCCTGCTGATGCTGGCTGCGGCGGACATTGACCTGACTGTCGGCCCGACTTGTTTTGAATAAAACCCAATCGTTATCCATGCGCTACGACCCCCGCGAGCTCTCTGATGAGGAGTTGGTCGCGCGCTCGCATACCGAACTGTTTCACGTAACACGCGCCTATGAAGAACTGATGCGGCGTTACCAACGAACATTATTTAACGTATGCGCACGATATCTCGGGAACGATCGCGACGCAGACGATGTCTGTCAGGAGGTCATGTTGAAGGTGCTGTATGGCCTGAAGAACTTCGAAGGTAAATCGAAGTTCAAGACGTGGCTATATAGCATCACGTACAACGAGTGCATCACACAATATCGAAAGGAACGGCGAAAGCGTCGCTTGATGGACGCATTGAGTCTTGACCCCCTCGAGGAAGCGTCCGAAGAAAAGGCGCCGAAACCTGAGGAAAAGGGCGGACTTGATCGCTGGTTGGTGTATGTGAACCCGATTGACCGCGAAATTCTGGTGCTACGTTTTGTCGCAGAGCTGGAGTTTCAGGAGATCGCAGACATCATGCACATGGGTTTGAGTGCAACAAAAATGCGGTACAAGCGCGCTCTAGATAAATTACGTGAGAAATTTGCAGGCATTGCTGAAACTTAGTTCAGCGCAAATATCTCTTACGTGCAGGCAAGTTCTGTTAGACTTGCCGCCGAGTTGTCCCCCGGTTTGCGGGACTGCTTCACAATCACCAGATGGGGATTTAACGGATGAAACTGAAAAACACCTTGGGCTTGGCCATTGGTACTCTTATTGCCGCTACTTCGTTCGGCGCACTGGCACAAGGCCAAGGCGCAGTTGAAGGCGAGCTCAACTACGGGAAGAAGTACAACGACAGCGTTAAGAACGTTGAAGACGGCTACACTCCTGGCGCCTCCATCGGTTACTTCTTGACCGACGACGTATCGTTGAACTTGACCTACAACAATGACGACCACACCCGTTCGAACAACGGCACTGGTAATCAGAAAATCGAAGGCGACCAGTTCGGTCTGAACGCTCAGTACCACTTCAACAACGCTGGCGACGCTCTGCGTCCTTACGTTCAAGGTGGCGTTAAGCACGGCAGCATGACCAACGTAGCCGCTGACGGCCACACCGGTCGTGACCAGTCGACTTTCCTGACTGCTGGCGCTGGCGTTAAGTACTACTTCGTTGAAAACGTTTACGCTCGTGCTGGCGTAGAAGCTGACTACAAGCTGGACAACGGCAAGTGGGACTACATCCCGTCCGTAGGTCTGGGTGTGAACTTCGGTGGCGGCAACAAGCCTGCTGCTGCTCCGGTTCCAGCACCAGAAGTCTGCTCCGATAGCGACAACGACGGCGTTTGCGACAACGTTGACAAGTGCCCGGACACCCCAGCCAACGTTACTGTTGACGCTGATGGTTGCCCAGCAGTTGCTGAAGTCGTTCGTGTAGAGCTGGACGTGAAGTTCGACTTCAACAAGTCGGCAGTCAAGCCAAGCAGCTACGCTGACATCAAGAACCTGGCTGACTTCATGAAGCAGTACCCATCCACCACCACTACTGTTGAAGGTCACACTGACAACGTCGGTCCTGACGCTTACAACCAGAAACTGTCCGAGCGTCGTGCAAGCGCCGTTAAGCAAGTTCTGACCAACCAGTACGGTGTTGAATCGTCCCGCGTTCAGTCCGTTGGCTACGGCGAGTCCCGCCCGGTTGCTGACAACAAAACTGAAGCTGGTCGTGCTGTTAACCGTCGCGTAGAAGCGCAGGTTGAAGCTCACGCTAAGTAATTAGCTCGCAGCTCCGAGAAAAGCCCGGCTTAGGCCGGGCTTTTCTTTGTCTGCGATTTGGTGAGGAAGGACGCGTCAGGCGCGTTGAAATCCAACATTGATGTCGACGGACAGAACCTCTTCGCGAGCAGGCTCGCTCCCACAGGAGGGGATGGCGTTGGCTGCGACTGCGCCAATCACCAGGATTGCCGGGCTTTTCAACTCGAAAGCACAGGCATCTTCCTCCATTGCCATCAGGCTGCTTCGACACTCTCGTTGATGCGGCAACGATGCGTTTTCAATCATTGCCACCGGCGTATCTGCCGCCATTGCCCCCGCCAGCAGTTGCTCACGGATCTCGCTGAGCTTCGCCACCCCCATGTAGATCACCAGTGTCGTGCCGCCTTGGGCCAGCGCTTGCCAGTTCAGGCTACTGTCATCCTGAGTGTGGGCGGTCACCAGAGTCACCCCTCGTGCCACGCCGCGCAGGGTCAATGGAATATCGCATTGCGTCGCGCCCGCCAGGCCGGCGGTGATGCCATTGACCAGCTCAACCTCGACCCCGCGCTCACGCAACCACTGCGCTTCTTCACCGCCACGCCCGAAGATGCACGGGTCGCCACCCTTGAGGCGCACCACGCATTTGCCCTGACGGGCATAACGCAACATCAGGCGATGGATAAAGGCTTGCGGCGTTGAACGACAGCCGCCGCGCTTGCCCACCGGAATTATCCGCGCGCCGGGACAGTGCTCCAGCACCGCGTCGTTGACCAGATCGTCGATCAGCACTACATCCGCTTCACTCAACGCCCGAACAGCTTTGAGGGTCAGTAATTCAGGATCACCGGGACCTGCACCCACCAGCCAGACTTTTGCGCTCATAGTGTTTTCCTCACGAGATGGCGGCTTGCGACTGCGCGGTGGCGGCCAGCAAACGCTTGATTTCCGGGACGCAGGAGCCGCATTGCGTGCCGCAACCCAATTCTTGTTTCAAACCCGGCAAGTCCAGGCCGCGGCGGATGCCAGCGCAGACCGCGTTTTGGCTGACGTTTTTGCAGTTGCACAGGGTTTTGTTGCCGGTCGCTTCGGCGTCAACCTGGCCCGGTGGGGCACTCAGTGGCGCGAGCAGCCAGCGCCGTAGTTGTTCATCGGTGCGACCTTCGAGCCAAAGGTTTTGCAGCCAGTGCCGGGCGAGGGTTTCACCCGCCAAGCGGATCGCGGTGATCCGGCCGTTCTCGATCCGCACCCGCTTACCGATTGAGCGTCGTGGATCGTCGTAGGCCAGGACCGGTCCATCGTTTAGCCCCAGGCATTGATCGATATCGCGCAGCAGTTGCGGATCTGGCGCCATGGCGCTGGCCGCGCGTATCAGCAGCGCAGGGCGCTCACGGCCGGTCAAACTGACGCTGACGTAGGAAAACGCCTCGCAAAGGGGGCGCAGAGTCTCAAAGTGTTGTTGGACATCGCCCTCTATCAGCGCGAAAAGGTGCCAAGGTAAATGCACCGGTTCCAGGCGCACGCCGCTGTGTTTGAGTTCCGGTTGTTTCGACAACGGGTCGAAGGCGGGCAGGGTGAGGCTGTTCACGCCCCCCTTGAGGAAACGGTCACCAAAATGCATCGGCAAGAAGGCTTGGCCCGGACGCACGCTGTCGTCACTGGCGACCGGTACGATCACCGCGCCGCGTCGGCTTTTCAGGCAGATCAAATCGCCCGTTTGCAGGCGATGCCGGCGCAGCTCATCCGGGTGCAGGCTCAATACAGCTTCACTGACGTGACCGAACAACTGCGCGGCGGTGCCGGTGCGGCTCATGCCGTGCCATTGATCGCGCAGACGACCGGTGATCAGCGTTAGCGGGAAACGCGCATCACGTTGTTCCTTGGCGGCGCGATAGGGATCGGCCACGAACTGCGCGCGTCCGCTGGAAGTCGGGAAAATACCGTCGAGATAGAGGCGGGCGGTGCCTGCGCTGGACCCCGTAGGAAAGGGCCATTGTTGCGGGCCGATTTTGTCGATCAACCCGTGGCTGATCCCGGACAAATCCAGATCGCGGCCACGCGTCAGTTGTTTGTATTCGTCGAAGACCTGTGCCGAGGTTTCAAAGGCAAACAGGCTGGTCGCTTCCAGACGCAGATGTTTCTCCAGGCGCTGCGCGAAATCCACCGTGATCGCCCAGTCCGGACGCGCTTCACCCGGTGCGACGATCGCGCGGCGGACGTGGGAAATACGCCGTTCGGAGTTGGTCACCGTGCCGTCCTTTTCGCCCCAACTGGCGGCGGGCAACAACAGGTCGGCAAACCTGGCGGTTTCAGTGGTGCGAAAAGCCTCCTGCAGGACCACGAACGGGCAGGCTTCCAGTGCCGCGCGCACGGCAGTCTGATCGGGAAGAGATTGCGCGGGGTTGGTGCAGGCGATCCACAAGGCTTTGATCTTTCCGTTGCCCACCTGCTCAAACAACTCGATGGCAGTCAGCCCCGGTTTTTCAGGCAGTTGATCAACGCCCCAGTAAGCGGCCACGTCGGCACGGTGCTCAGGGTTGGCGGCGTCACGATGGCCCGGCAGCAGGTTAGACAGGCTACCGGTTTCCCGCCCACCCATGGCATTCGGCTGGCCGGTCAACGAGAAAGGTCCTGCACCCGGGCGACCAATTTGCCCGGTGGCCAGGTGCAGATTGATCAGTGCACTGTTTTTCGCGCTGCCGGCGGTGGACTGGTTCAACCCCATGCACCACAACGACAGGAAAGACGGTGAAGTACCGACCCATTCAGCGCATTGCTGCAGTTGCTCAACGCTGATTCCGCACAGCTGCGACACCATCTGCGGTGTGTAATCGCGCACCAGTTTCTTCAGATCGGGCAAGCCTTCGGTGTGGTCTTTGATGAAGTCACGATCGATCCAGTCTTCCCACAGCAGCAAATGCAAAATCCCATGGAATAAAGCGACATCGGTGCCCGGCAAGATCGGCAGGTGCAGGTCAGCCAGATCGCAGGTGTCTGTACGACGTGGGTCAATGACGATGACCTTCATCTGCGGTCGGCGGGATTTGGCTTCTTCCAGCCGACGAAACAGTACCGGATGGGCGTAGGCCATGTTGCTGCCCACGATCATCACGCAATCGCTCGATTCCAGGTCTTCGTAGCTGCAGGGCGGCGCGTCGGCACCCAGGCTGCGCTTGTAGCCGACCACCGCCGAGGACATGCACAGCCGCGAATTGCTGTCGATGTTGTTGGTACCCACCAGGGCACGTGCCAGCTTGTTGAAGGCGTAGTAGTCCTCGGTCAACAGTTGCCCGGAAATGTAAAACGCCACGCTGTCCGGGCCATGTTCGGCAATGGTCGCGGCAAAAACGCTGGCGGCGTGATCGAGGGCGGTATCCCAGTCGGTGCGGTGGCGGGCCAGGCCTTTGCCGAGGCGCAGCTCGGGGTAAAGCGCCCGCGCGGTCTCGTCGCCGGTCAGGTGCAGGGTCGAGCCCTTGCTGCACAGTTTGCCGAAATTGGCCGGGTGCGCCGGATCGCCGCTGACGCCGAGGATGCGCTCGCCGTCATGCTCGATCAGCACCCCGCAACCGACCCCGCAGTAACAGCAGGTGGACGCGGTGATCTGGCGGTCCATCAGCCTGCATCCCGCAGGGCCAGCAGGACCCGGCCATTTTCCACCCGGGTGCGATGGTGATGGGCGCAGCCGATGTCCGGGGCCAGGGCTTCACCGCTTTGCAGGTCGATTTGCCAGTTGTGCAACGGGCAGGCCACCCGTTTGCCGTAGATCAGGCCTTGGGACAGCGGCCCGCCCTTGTGCGGGCAACGGTCGTCGAGGGCGAACACTTCGTCGTCGCTGGTGCGAAAAATCGCGATGTCACCCTTGGGGCCGGCGACAATCCGCGAGCCCAGGGCATTGATCTCTTCCAGTGCGCAGATATCCAGCCAGTTCATGCCAGCACCTCCAGGTTTTTCACGGGGATGACGTCGAATTCTTTCTTCAGTTGTGGCTGTTCCAGGCGTTCCTTCCACGGGTCCTGTTCGAACGACAGGGAGAATTGCAGGCGATCGTTGAGCGCCTTGCGACGCTCCGGGTCCTCGAGCACGGCTTTCTTGATGTGGTCCATGCCGACCCGTTGCAGGTAGTGCACGGTGCGTTCGAGGTAAAAGGCTTCTTCGCGATACAGTTGCAGGAATGCACCGTTGTATTCGCGGACTTCTTCGGCGGTTTTCAGTTTGACGAAGAATTCCGCGACTTCGGTCTTGATCCCGCCGTTGCCACCGATGTACATCTCCCAGCCGGAGTCCACGCCGATGATCCCCACATCCTTGATGCCGGCTTCCGAGCAGTTGCGTGGGCAACCGGAGACCGCCAGTTTTACCTTGTGCGGTGACCACATGTTGAACAGGTCATGTTCCAGCTCGATACCCAGCTGTGTGGAGTTCTGCGTGCCAAAGCGGCAGAACTCGCTGCCGACGCAGGTTTTCACCGTGCGGATGGATTTGCCGTAGGCATGGCCGGACGGCATGTCCAGGTCTTTCCATACCCCCGGCAGGTCTTGCTTGCGGATGCCCAGCAAGTCGATGCGCTGGCCACCGGTGACCTTGACCATCGGCACGTTGTACTTGTCGGCAACATCGGCAATGCGCCGCAGTTCCGAAGGATTGGTCACACCGCCCCACATCCGCGGGACTACAGAGTAAGTGCCGTCTTTCTGAATGTTGGCATGAGCCCTTTCGTTGATCAGGCGCGATTGCGGGTCGTCCCTGGCTTCCCCCGGCCAGGTGGAAATCAGGTAGTAGTTGAGCGCCGGCCGGCAGGTGGCGCAGCCATTGGGGGTGCGCCAGTTCAGGTAGCTCATGGTGCCGGCGATGGTCAGCAAGTGCTGCTCGCGGATGGCCTGACGGATTTGCCCGTGGTTGAGGTCGCTGCAGCCGCAGATGGCCTTTTCGCTTTTTGGTTTGACGTCGGCGGCGCCGCCCACGGTGTTGATCAGGATCTGTTCGACGAGGCCGGCGCAGGAACCGCAGGAGCTGGCGGCCTTGGTGTGTTTCTTGACTTCGTCGACACTGAACAGCCCGTGTTCCTGAATGGCCTTGACGATGGTGCCTTTGCACACGCCGTTGCAGCCGCAGACTTCGGCCGTGTCGGCCATGCTCATGGCTTTGTCCTGGCCCTGATGTCCTACGTCGCCAAGCGCATTTTCACCAAACATCAAGTGATCGCGGATCTCGCCGATGGCGTGATTCTCACGGATCTGCCGGAAGTACCAGCCGCCATCTGCCGTATCGCCGTACAGGCAGGCACCGACCAGCACGTCATCCTTGATCACCAGTTTTTTGTAGACCCCGCCAATCGGGTCGGAGAGGGTGATGGTTTCCGTGCCTTCACCGCCCATGAAGTCGCCGGCGGAAAACAGATCGATGCCGGTGACTTTCAGCTTGGTCGACGTGACCGAGCCTTGATAACGGGCGAAACCCAGTTGAGCGAGGTGATTGGCGCAGACCTTGGCCTGTTCGAACAATGGCGCCACCAAACCATAGGCGATGCCTCGGTGGCTGGCGCACTCACCGATGGCATAGATCCGGGGATCGTAGGTTTGCAGGGTGTCGTTGACCAGAATCCCGCGGTTGCACGGAATGCCGGATTTTTCCGCCAGTTCGGTATTGGGGCGAATGCCGGCAGCCATCACCACCAGGTCAGCGGGGATGATGTCGCCGTTCTTGAATTGCACTGAACCGACGCGGCCGTTGCCTGCGTCGTGCAAGGCCTGGGTCTGCTCACACAGGCGAAAGTGCAGGCCGCGAGACTCCAGGGCCGTTTGCAGCAGCTGGCCGCTGGTCTTGTCCAGTTGCCGCTCGAGCAACCACTCGCCGAGATGCACCACGGTGACGTGCATGCCCCGCAGCATCAGGCCGTTGGCGGCTTCCAGACCGAGCAGGCCGCCACCGATCACCACGGCGTGCCGGTGGGTTTTCGCGGTGTCGATCATGGCCTGGGTATCGGCGATGTCGCGGTAGCCGATCACGCCCTCGAGGGTGTTGCCGGGAATGGGCAGGATGAAAGGCGTCGAGCCGGTGGCGATCAGCAGGCGATCGTATTCGGCTTCGCTGCCGTCTTCGGCAATGACCCGGCGCTTGACCCGGTCGATCTCCACCACTTTGCGGTTGAGCAGCAGTTTGATGTTGTTGTCCAGGTACCAGTCCAGGTCGTTGAGCACGATCTCTTCGAAGGTCTGTTCGCCCGCCAGCACCGGCGACAGCAGGATGCGGTTGTAGTTGGTGTGCGGTTCGGCACCGAAGACCGTGATGTCGTACAGCTCTGTGCTCAGTTTGAGCAGTTCTTCCAGGGTCCGGACCCCGGCCATGCCGTTGCCGATCATCACCAGTTTTAGTTTTTTCATCAGGTTCTCCGGGGAGCTCAGACCTGCCTCATCAGGGTTCAGGCCACGCTCGACAAATTTTGCGCAAACAAAAAAAGGCGTCCCGCTAGTTGCCTAGCGAGGACGCCTTTGTCCTGGTCCCGTTCTCTCGGGAAGTGCAGCCTTCGTCGTTGAAGCCCGCGCTTTATGTCTGTTGAAAGAGGTAATGCAGTGGTTGTGCCAACTCGCTCAGGTCCCGTATTCGTTGGCTTTCTTCCAGTTCACAAGGGCAGAATCGTGAGGGAATGCACTGATTCAAAGCGCGCTGCCCGCTAATGGAGCGCGACCACCAGCAGCGCCAGGTTGAGCAGCAACGATACCAGCGCCAATGTCCGCCAGACTTTCAGCGGCTCGCGCTCCAACAACGGCTTTGGGCGCACATTCAAACTGCGGCGTTCGCCCTGCTCGATCAGTAGTAACCATTCTTCCGCCGTTTCGAAACGCTGTTCGGGGGCCGCCGCCACGGCGCGTTCCAGGCTATGGGCGATCCAGTCCGGCAGGTCGGGCCGGTAGCGGCTGGCGTTGACCGGGAGGCCAAACCGCGGGCGCTGGAACGCTTCGATTTCGCCATAGGGATAGTGCCCGGTGAGCAGGAAATACAAGGTCACACCGACGGCGTACAAGTCCTGCTGTGGCGTTGGCATGTCGCCGCGAAAGGCTTCTGGCGCGATGTAACTGGGTGTACCCGGCAGAGCCCAGGGCAGATCTTGCGAGAGACCGGGGCAATAGGCGAGGCCGAAATCCAGCAGGCGCAACTCACCATCGTCCCCCAGCAACAGGTTTTCCGGTTTGATATCGCGATGCAGAATCTGCCGTCGATGCAACAGGCCGACCGCCCGCAGCAAACGTTCGGCGATGTCCTGCCACTGGGGCAGCGGCAACGGTCCGCTTCGCTCATGCCGTTGGGCCAGGGTAGCGCCCGAATATTCACGCATCACGTAGTACAAATGCTGACGCTGACTGGCGGCATGCACTTCAGGAAAATGTCGACCGGCCACGCGTTTGAGAAACCACTCTTCCGAGAGTAACGCCTGTCCGGCCTGGTGATCGTCGTGCAGACGTCCCGGCAGGGTTTTCAGCAGCCAGGGTTGGTGCTGACTGTCGCGCACCCGATAAAGCAGCGATTGCTGGCTCTGCGCGACGATTCCTTCGACCTGCCAGCCCTCGAACGCCTGACCCGGTTTCAGGGCTGGCGGCAGTGGCCATTGCTGCAAGTGAATCAACGCATCGCCAATGCTCGCTTCACCAAGGGCATCGACTCGCACCAGCAGGGCGCTGGCGTTGTCCTGGCTGCCCGCCAGGTGCGCGGCATTGACCAGGGTTTGCGCGGCGCTGTGCAAATCCGGTTGATCGCGCAGGATCGCCGCAATGGCGGTATCGCCCAGGACCGCCCAGATGCCGTCGCTGAGCAGGACGAAGCTTTCATCGAGGCGCAACTCACCGTCGAGAAAATCCAGCACCAGATGTTGGTCGAGCCCCAGCGCCCGTTTCAGCACATGCTGCATGCCCGGCTGGTCCCAGACGTGATCCTCGCTGATCCGCTGCAATTGGTCGGCGTGCCAGCGATACACCCGGCAATCGCCGACATGGGCCAGGGTGAAACGCCGGCCGCGCAGGACTAGTGCACTGAGGGTGGTCAGCAACGGTTGTCCGCCGCCATTGGCCTGCAACCAGCGGTTCTGCGCCAACAACAGACGATCGAGTGCCTGGGCGACGCCCCAGGTTTCCGGCGTGGCGTAGTAATCCAGCGCCAGGGCCTGCAGCGTCGAACGGGCAGCCAGACCGCCATCGGCGCACTGGCTGACGCCGTCGGCGATGGCGAACAGGTAACCTTTGCTCGCGGCCAGCGCCGGAGCCGGCGTGACCAGGCGCAGGGCATCCTGGTTTTCCTCGCGAGGACCGATGGCGCTGGCTTCGGCGAAACTCAGTTGCAGGCTCATCGAGACCTCAGACCCGCGCAGCCGTCACGGCAGCCGAACCCCAGGTGGTTCTCCAGCGCCGTTTCACACCGTGCAGACCGAACCACGCCAGTACACCGAGGCTGGCGAACAACCACAGCGCCAGTTGATAGCTGCCGGTACTTTGCTTGATCGCGCCCATGCCGGCCGCGAGGGCAAAACCACCGATGCCGCCAGCCATGCCGATCAGACCGGTCATCACGCCGATTTCCCGACGAAAACGCTGTGGCACCAACTGGAATACGGCGCCATTGCCTGCACCCAAACCGAGCATGGTGCAGACAAAAAGCGCCAGTGCGGCGTAGGAATTCGGCAGGTTGAAACCGACCGCGGTAATGCAGATTGCCGCGACGGTGTACATCGCCAACAGGGTTCGAATGCCGCCAAACCGATCAGCCAGCGCGCCGCCCAAGGGGCGCATCAGACTGCCGCCGAACACGCAGGCTGCCGTGTAGTAGCCGGCAGTCACCGGGCTCAAGCCGTACTGGTCGTTGAAGTAACCGGGCAGGGCGCTGGCCAGGCCGATGAAACCGCCGAATGTCACGCTGTAGAAAAACATGAACCACCAGCTGTCACGATCACCCAGGGCTTTGAAGTAGTCGGCCACGGATTTGGCTTTTGGCCGCTCGGGGGCGTTTTTGGCCAGCCAGGCGAAGACGATCAAGGTCAGAATCAGCGGGATCAGGGCGAACCCGAACACGTTGCTCCAGCCAAACGCCGCCGCCAGCACCGGGGCGATCAACGCAGCGAACACCGTACCCGAGTTCCCCGCGCCGGCGATGCCCATGGCCTTGCCTTGATGCTGCGGCGGATACCACTGCGATGCCAAGGGCAGGGCGACGGCGAAAGACGCGCCGGCCATGCCGAGGAACAGCCCCAGCAGTAGCGCTTGCTCGTAGCTGTGGATACCGAGCTTCCAGGCGCCGAACAATGCGCAGATCACGATGACCTGACCGATCAGGCCGGCAGTTTTTGGCGACAGGCGATCAGCCAGCATCCCCATCACGAAACGCAAGACCGCCCCGGCCAGAATCGGCGTGGCGACCACCAGCCCGCGTTGCTGCGTCGTCAGGTGCAGGTCGGCGGCGATCTGTACCGCCAACGGACCGAGCAGGTACCAGACCATGAAGCTCAGGTCGAAATAGAGGAAGGCTGCGAACAATGTGGGTGTATGGCCGGATTTCCAGAAGCTTGAATTCATCGCGCACCTCAGCTGTGAAGAGTCTCGAAAGGAGTCATGAGCTTGCAGGTGGGGCGCCGTTACGGCCGCACCACCGGCCCCGTGCTGTGGGGCCAAAACGAAAAAACGCCGCCACCCGATTCGCCAAGGGCAAATGAGGTGCGCGACGTCTTTGTCGTAGGTGGGGCAACCGCCGTTGGTTACCTGTGGTGATTACATAGCGAGATCTGTGCCAACACTCGAAATCGAGTCGTGGCCAATCGCGGGCTTGCCTGCTCCCACAAGGGAATGACGTCGAACACAATTCCCCTGTGGGAGCGAGCTTGCTCGCGATGGCGGCTGGACAGGCGCTACAGGACTTCAGCCGAGCAACTCGCTCATGGCAATAATCTGCTCCGCCACTTGAATCAGCTTCTGCTGACGGCTCATCGCCTGGCGGCGCATCAGGGTGTAGGCCTCTTCTTCGTTGCAGTCCTTCATTTTCATCAGCAGCCCTTTGGCCAGTTCGATGCGCTTGCGCTCGGCCAGTTGCTGGTCGCGGGCCTGCAACTGGGCACGCAAGGCCTGATCGCTTTCGAAGCGTGCCATGGCCACATCGAGAATCGGCTGCAGGCGTTGTGCGTGAATGCCTTCGACGATGTAGGCACTGACCCCGGACTTGATCGCCTGTCGCATCACACCGGGGTCGTGTTCGTCGGTGAACATCACAATCGGTCGTGGCTGGTCACGAGTCACCAGCACCACTTGTTCCATGACATCGCGACCCGGTGACTCGGTATCGATCAGAATCACATCCGGACGCACCGTTTCGACGCGTTCGGGCAGGTCGATGGTCAGGCCGGATTCATCGATCACTTCGAATCCGGCCTCGGTCAGGGCGGCCTTCAGGCGTCCGACTTTTTTCGCGGTGTCGTTGATCAGCAGGATACGCAGCATGGTCGTGGTCTCCTGTCAGCGGCTGGCGGATCGATGGGAGCTGTCGCTCATGGCGTGCAGTTTGAAACTGCGGGCATAACCGGTCGGGTCCGAGCCGTCCCAGATTTTGCCGTCGATCAACTGGCTGCTGCGCATTTCCTCGGCTGGTGAGGCGACGCCGACGGCACTGGCGGCCTCACGGTACAGGTCCAGTTGCTGGACCTGCCGGGCCACCGCGAGATAGTCCGGGTCATCGCGCAACAAGCCCCAGCGGCGGAACTGGGTCATGAACCACATGCCGTCGGACAGGTACGGCAGGTTGACCTCGCCATCCCCGTGCAAGCGCAGCGCGTGCGGGTCTTGCCAGCGGTGGCCAAGGCCGTCGGCGTATTCACCCAGCAGGCGCGGTTCGATACAGTCCAGTGGCGCGTCAAGGTACTGATCGGCGCTGAGCAATTGTGCGGTACTGCGACGATTCTCGGTGCTTTCTTCGATGAAGCGGCTGGCCTCCAGAACCGCCATCACCAATGCCCGGGCGGTATTGGGGTATTGCTCGACGAACGCGTGGGTGCAGCCCAGGACTTTTTCCGGATGATCGGGCCAAATGGTCTGGGACGTGGCCAGGGTGAAGCCGAGGTCCTGTTGCACGGCACTGGCGGACCAGGGTTCGCCGACGCAGAACCCGTCGATACGTCCGGCTCGCAGGTGCGCGACCATTTGCGGTGGCGGCACCACCACGCTGTCGACATCCTGCAATGGGTGAATGCCCTGGCTGGCGAGCCAGTAATACAACCACATGGCGTGGGTGCCGGTTGGAAACGTCTGGGCGAAGGTGAGTTTTGAGCGAGTTTGGTGCACGTGCCGATCCAGTGCTTCAGGACTGGTCACTCCAAGCGCCTGCAAGCCTCCGGAAAGATTGATGCTCTGGCCGTTCTGATTCAGGCCCATCAGTACGGCCATGTCGGTCGCGGCCACGCCACCGATGCCCAGGTGTACGGCGTAAATCAGTCCGTAGAGGCTGTGGGCTGCATCGAGTTCGCCGCTGACCAGTTTGTCCCGCAGGTTGGCCCAGGACGACTGGCGCTTGAGATTCAGGGTCAAGCCGTGGGGTTGGGCGAAGCCCTGGGTGGCGGCGACCACCACCGAGGCGCAGTCGCTCAGGGCCATGAAGCCGAGATTGATTTCGGTTTTTTCCGGGGCATCGCTGCCATTGACCCAGGCCAAAGGGCCGGCTGACGGTTCGTTCATCGCGTGTTCACCTTGCAAAAAAAACGTCGTCCCGAGTCCTTGCATGAGCAGGCCGTGGACGACGCCATTGTCTTTGCACACATTCCGTCGTCGGCATGAGTGCTGGTACCTGGATTGGTGCAAGGCATATGCCATTAACCGCTGATTTGCTCACGCGCCTCGCTTGCAACCCCGTTGCCCGGCTATAATCGCCGCCTCAATTCGCCGCCAATCGAGTCAAATCCGCCCATGTACACCCTGGCCCGTCAGCTGTTGTTCAAACTCTCTCCGGAAACCTCCCACGATCTGTCCCTGGACCTGATCGGCGCGGGCGGACGTCTTGGGCTCAACGGCTTGCTGTGCAAGGCCCCGGCGAAGGTGCCGGTGAATGTGATGGGCCTGGACTTCCCGAATCCGGTGGGACTGGCCGCCGGTCTGGACAAGAACGGTGCGGCCATCGATGGTTTCGCCCAACTGGGTTTCGGTTTTGTCGAGATCGGCACCATCACGCCGCGTCCACAGCCGGGCAACCCGAAGCCACGCCTGTTCCGTTTGCCGCAAGCCGAGGCGATCATCAATCGCATGGGCTTCAACAACCTCGGCGTCGATCACMTGCTGGCCCGCGTGGCGGCGGCCAAGTACAAGGGCGTGCTGGGCATCAACATCGGCAAGAACTTCGATACCCCGGTCGAGCGTGCCGTGGATGACTACCTGATCTGCCTGGACAAGGTTTACGCCCACGCCAGCTATGTGACGGTCAACGTCAGTTCGCCGAACACGCCGGGCCTGCGCAGCCTGCAATTTGGCGACTCGCTCAAGCAGTTGCTGGCCGATCTGGCCGAGCGCCGCGCGGAACTGGCATTGCGTCATGGCAAACATGTACCGCTGGCGATCAAGATCGCGCCGGACATGAGCGACGAAGAAACCGCCCAGGTTGCACAAGCGCTGATCGAAACCGGAATGGACGCCGTCATCGCCACCAACACCACCCTCAGCCGCGTAGGCGTCGAAGGCATGGAGCATGGCGAAGAAGCTGGTGGTCTGTCCGGCGCACCGGTTCGCGACAAGAGCACCCACACCGTGACAGTGCTGGCATCGGAGCTGGGTGGTCGCCTGCCGATCATCGCTGCCGGCGGCATTACCGAAGGCAAGCACGCTGCAGAAAAAATCACCGCAGGCGCGAGCCTGGTGCAGATCTACTCGGGCTTCATCTACAAAGGCCCGGCGCTGATTCGCGAGTCGGTAGACGCAATCGCAGCGCTACGCTGATCCCCTGTGGGAGCAGCCGGTCGACGCTCGATTGCTCGCGATGGCAGCCTTTCAGTCAACATCATCGTTGAATGTTAAACCGCTATCGCGAGCAAGCTCGCTCCCACAGGTGTGTTTGCAGTTCGAACGTTGAATCGTCAGACATAAAAAAGGGCTCCTTAAAAGGAGCCCCTGGGCCGGAGCCCGCCGTCCGGATGGGACGCGCATGGTTAATTCGGTACAAAATCAGATTGTCGTGTCGGAGTGTTATGCCCTGTAATTAGCCGACGGCGTGAAGTTCGTTGAGTCTGTGGATTCCCGCAGTGCCGGTCATACCGTCCCAGTTGTCGCCGCGTCCTTCTCGCCAGCCATTGATCCAGGCTTGACGTACCGACGGTAGAGTAAATGGGCAAAGCTCACGGGATTTACCACCAACGCCATATTGATATCCGCGCAAAAATGCTCTTTCCAACGGATCACGCTTAAGTCTTCTCATAGGGTGTTGCCCTCACTTGTTGACTGTATTTATCGCGTCGACCTCAATTGAGGTCTGGCAGAAAAATTCTGCCGTTGGGGGCTCGTTGCCGGCGTGACGAGCCAAAGTGTTGGCGTCATTGCGGCGCCAACCTGTATTGAGTTCTAACCAATGCGTCACATCGAGGGAATGATCGTTTTGTCATAAGGACGTAACCGTTCATATGTTAAGGCCATAAGTAACAGCGTGTTTTACCGTATTTATTGGCCAAACCCCGGTATGATCGGCCCCGCGCTGGATGATGGGCTTAATCCTTTAGTGAGAATGGCTCCCGTTACCGGGAAGCACTATTCGACGAAGGGTCGACTTATGACATTTTGTTGCATCAACTTTTTTATCTGTCCTTGCATCTAAGCTCTTTTAACCCGGGCAGCAAGGGTGGAACGGCACACCTTCGTGCCACGCGGGCGCTCTTCGAGAAAAGCGCCTGATTGAAAACCGGACCGGCAATGCGTTGCCCGGTCACTCAGCTAAAGGTTCTGGAATTCCCATGTCCGATCGTTTCGAACTCTTCCTCACTTGCCCAAAAGGCCTTGAAGGCCTGCTCATCGAGGAAGCCGTCGGGCTTGGCCTTGAGGAAGCGCGGGAGCACACCTCGGCCGTGCGCGGCATGGCCACCATGGAAACCGCTTATCGCCTGTGCCTGTGGTCGCGCCTGGCCAACCGCGTGCTGCTGGTGCTCAAGCGTTTTCCGATGAAGGACGCCGAAGACCTGTACCACGGCGTGCTGGACATCGAGTGGCAAGACCACATGCTCAATGACGGCACCCTGGCCGTCGAATTCAGCGGTCATGGCTCGGGTATCGACAACACCCACTTTGGCGCGCTGAAGGTCAAGGACGCCATTGTCGACAAACTGCGCACCCCGCAAGGCGACCGTCCGTCCATCGACAAGCTCAACCCGGACCTGCGCATTCACCTGCGCCTGGACCGTGGCGAAGCCA
The DNA here is from genome assembly GCF_056400405.1 of Pseudomonas sp. P5_B3. Lineage (NCBI taxonomy): Bacteria > Pseudomonadati > Pseudomonadota > Gammaproteobacteria > Pseudomonadales > Pseudomonadaceae > Pseudomonas > Pseudomonas sp. P5_B3. The sequence goes on from NZ_JBFULI010000013.1 coordinate 91,467, forward strand.
TTCTGTCCCTTGACCTGTCCGGCCACAGCCTGCACCAGCGCGGCTATCGCCTGCAGCAAGGTGCGGCGCCGCTCAAGGAAAACCTCGCGGCCGCCATCCTGATCCGTTCCGGCTGGCCACGTATCGCGGCCGAAGGCGGCGCGCTGGCCGACCCGATGTGCGGTGTCGGTACCTTCCTGGTCGAAGCGGCGATGATCGCCGCCGACATCGCGCCGAACCTGCGTCGCGAGCAGTGGGGGTTCACCGCCTGGCTCGGTCACGTCCCGGCGCTGTGGAAAAAACTCCACGAAGAAGCTTCCGAACGTGCTGCGGCCGGCCTGGCCAAAACACCCTTGTGGATTCGCGGCTACGAAGCCGATCCACGGCTGATTCAACCGGGTCGCAACAACGTCGAGCGAGCCGGCCTGAGCGAGTGGATCAAGATCTACCAGGGCGAAGTCGCGACTTTTGAGCCGCGTCCGGACCAGAACCAGAAAGGCCTGGTGATCTGCAACCCTCCATACGGCGAGCGTCTGGGTGACGAGGCGAGCCTGCTCTACCTCTACCAGAACCTCGGCGAGCGCCTGCGTCAGGCCTGCCTGAACTGGGAGGCGGCGGTGTTCACCGGTGCGCCGGACCTGGGCAAGCGCATGGGCATCCGCAGCCACAAGCAGTATTCGTTCTGGAACGGCGCCTTGCCGTGCAAGCTGCTGCTGATCAAGGTGCTGCCGGACCAGTTCGTCACCGGCGAGCGTCGTACCCCGGAGCAACGCCAGGTCGAGCGTGAGCAAGCTGCCTACGATCAGGCGCCGAACGAGCCGCAGGAACGCAAGTTCAACAAAAACGGCAACCCGATCAAACCGACGCCGGCACCGGCTCCGGTGATCGAGCAGCCGCGCCTGAGCGAAGGCGGGCAGATGTTCGCCAACCGCCTGCAAAAGAACCTCAAGGCCCTGGGCAAGTGGGTCAAGCGTGAAGGCATCGACTGCTACCGCGTGTATGACGCCGACATGCCGGAATACTCCATGGCCATCGACCTGTATCACGATTGGGTCCACGTCCAGGAGTACGCCGCGCCGAAATCCATCGATCCGGAAAAGGCTTCGGGCCGTATGTTCGATGCCCTGGCAGCCATCCCGCAGGCGTTGAACATCGACAAGAACCGTGTGGTGGTCAAGCGCCGCGAGCGTCAGAGCGGCACCAAACAATACGAGCGCCAGGCGGCGCAGGGCAAGTTCGTCGAAGTCAATGAAGGCGGCGTGAAGCTGCTGGTGAACCTCACCGACTACCTCGACACCGGGCTGTTCCTCGACCATCGGCCGATGCGCATGCGTATCCAGAAGGAGGCGGCCGGCAAACGCTTCCTCAATCTGTTCTGCTACACCGCAACGGCCAGTGTGCATGCGGCCAAGGGCGGCGCGCGCAGCACCACCAGTGTCGACCTGTCGAAAACCTATCTGGACTGGGCGCGGCGCAACCTGTCGTTGAACGGTTTTTCCGACAAGAACCGCCTGGAGCAGGGCGATGTGATGGCGTGGCTTGAAGCCAGTCGTGACGAGTACGACCTGATCTTCATCGACCCGCCGACGTTCTCCAACTCCAAGCGCATGGAAGGTGTGTTCGACGTGCAGCGCGACCAGGTGCAATTGATTGACCTGGCCATGGCGCGGCTGGCACCCGGCGGCGTGTTGTACTTCTCCAACAACTTCCGCAAGTTCGAACTGGAGGCCAACCTCGGCGAGCGTTATGCGGTCGAGGAAATCACTGCCCAGACCATCGATCCGGATTTTTCCCGCAACGCCAAAATCCATCGTGCCTGGAAAATCATGGCTCGTTGACACCTGGATCTGTGTAGGAGCGAGCTCTGCTCGCGATGGTCGACAACGATAACGCGTGCTTTCTGAATGCACGCGGTGTTCTTGAGTCCATCGCGAGCGAGCTCGCTCCTACAGTGCTGGTCAAATTAGTGGCTAATAGCTATAACTCAGTCCATGGCCAAAGGGCTTCTCCGCACCTGGCGTTTTGAGTTTGCGTTTTATGTCGTTGCACGCCGTGCGCCCCAAGATCCTGGGTTTTATCAGTGAAGATGTTTCGGCCTGGCTGGTCGCGCTGCTGGCATTGCTTGTCGGCGGGGTGCTCACCGGGTTGCTGGCGTGGTCGACGCTGAATCTGTATCACCATCAATTGCGGCAACGTTTCCAACTGCTGGCCAGTGAGCGTTACAGCCGTATCGAAGAGCGTTTCGAAGATCAGGAGCAGCGCCTCGATGGCCTGCGCCGGTTTTTCGCCAACTCCGAATCGGTTTCTCGAGCGGATTTCGACGGTTACACCCAGCCTTTACTGCTGCGAACCCAGGCTTACTCCTTTGCCAAACGGGTCACTCGTGACGAGCGGGCGGCGTTCGAGGGGCGAGTGCGTGACGAAGGCTTGAGCAGCTTCACCCTGAGAGAACTCAACGCTGACGGCCAATTGCAACTGGCCGGTGAGCGAGATGAATACGTAGCGGTCCTGTATAGCCAGACGCAAAGCAGACTCGGCCCCCCCCTCGGTTACGACTTGCTGGCCCAGCCGCTACGGCGTGCCACGCTCGATCGGGCCGATCAGCGTGGTGGCATGGCAGTGTCGCAACCGATGCATCTGGTGAGTATCGAGCCGGCTTATGCGCGAGGCGTGCTGCTGGTCGCGCCGGTCACGCAACGCAACAGTCAAGACCTCAATCTCACGAAGCCCTACGGTTATGTCATGGCAGTGATCAGCATGCGCCAGTTGCTGGCGGACGGACTGCCGGAAGCGAGCCGTGACTATCTCTCGGTGCGCATCCTCGATTTGTCGACCGACAAGCAGCACGAGGTGCTGTTCGAGTCGGCCAACCCGCCGGCTATCAGCGAGTTGTCCGCCACGCGCCTGTTGCGCATGGCCGACCATGACTATCAAGTCGATATCCAGCCCAGCGACGCGTTCGTACAGGCCAACCATTCCTCCGTGAYCAGTCTGGTGGTGTTGGGTGGTTTGCTCAGCGTGTTGCTCAGTGCCTTGCTGTATGTGCTGGTCAGTCAGCGGCAGCGGGCGCTGAAACTGGTCGAGCAACGCACCCGGGAGCTGCGGGATCGAGAACAGGAGCTGCGTCGTACCCATGGTCAGTTGCGTGGCGTGCTGAATGCCGCCACTCAGGTTGCGATCATCGCCACCGACCTGCGTGGCGTCATCAGCACCTTCAATGCCGGTGCCGAGCAGATGCTCGGCTATGCCAGCGCCGAGGTGGTGGGGCACATGACCCTGGAGAACCTGCACCTGCCCCGGGAGCTGGTCGCTCGCTCGGCGGAGTTGAGCGCACGCTATGGCAAGCCGGTTCCAACCTGCCACGCGATGCTGGTCGAAGGCGACGTAGAGGGCAACCACGAGGCGCGGGAATGGACGCTGGTGCGCGACGATGGCAGCCATTTGATGGTCAACATGCTCGCCACGCCAGTGCTCGATGAGCAAGGCCTGTGGGTCGGGCACCTGGCGGTGTGCATCGACATCACCGAACGCAAACGAGTCCACGAAGCGCTCGCGGCGCGGGACCTGCTGTTGAAGAAACTCAGTGCCCACGTGCCCGGTGGCATCTACCAGTTCAAGATGGAGTTCGACGGACGCTTCAGTGTGATCTACGCCAGCGACGGCATTCGCGAGATCTACGAACTCGAATCCGACGTGCTGGTGCTCAATGCCGAAGCGATCTTTACCCGGATTCACCCTCTGGACACCACTCGTGTCCGCGCCTCGATCCGCGCCTCGGCCGACACCCTCAGCCCCTGGCGCGAGGAATACCGGGTGCAACTGCCTCAACGTGGTTTGCGTTGGGTTCGCGGCGAAGCCACTCCGGAGGAACTGCCCGGTGGCGGCGTGCTGTGGCACGGCTACGTCTCGGACATTTCCGATATGAAGCGGGTGGAGGAAGAGTTGCGCGCGTTGTCGGTCACCGATTCGCTGACCGGTATCCACAACCGGCGCTATTTCCAGGAGCGCTTGACCACCGAAATGGCCCGGGTGGAGCGCGGCGGTGGGGATCTGTCGGTGATCATGCTCGATATCGACCATTTCAAACGCATCAATGACCTGCATGGGCATGCCATCGGTGATCGGGTGTTGCAGGCCGTGTGCCAACGGATCGGTCACCGGCTGCGCCGGACCGATGTGTTCTGCCGCCTGGGCGGTGAGGAGTTCATGGTGCTGTGCCCGGATATCAGCGGCGAACATGCCTTTGTGTTGGCCCGGCAATTGTGGCAAGGCTTGCGCAGTTCACCCATTGACGATGTAGGTACGGTCACCGCCAGTTTCGGGATTGCCAGTTGGCGGGCCGGGGAGGGCGCCGATGCCTTGCTGTTGCGCGCGGATTCGGGAGTTTACGCGGCGAAGCAGGCGGGAAGGGATCGGGTAGAAGGGGAGATGAATTAACCCGGGTTGCACGCTAACCCTGTGGGAGCGAGCTTGCTCGCGATAGCAACAGTTCAGTCAGTATTAATGTGACTGACACTCCGTCATCGCGAGCAAGCTCGCTCCCACAGTGGATCTCTGTAGTTCTCAGGGGCCGGGTTACAACACCGAAGCCGTCTGCGGCAGTTTCGGTTGGCGGTACAGGTCGAGCAGCACCTGATCGAGCACCGAAGAGGCGCCAAACGGGGCCTTGTCGTTGAGGATCGCCACCACCACCCAGGTGTTGCCGTTGACGTCGCGACTGAAACCGGCGATCGCCCGCACAGTGTTCAGGGTGCCGGTCTTGACGTGGGCTTCACCGCGCATCGCAGTGGTCTTCAGGCGCTTGCGCATGGTGCCGTCGGTGCCGGCAATCGGCATCGAACTGATGTACTCGGCGGCATACGGGCTGTGCCACGCAGCTTCGAGCATCGAGGCCATTTCCCGGGCGCTGACGCGCTCGGCACGGGACAGGCCGGAGCCGTTCTCCATTACCAGATGCGGTGCGGTGATGCCCTTTTTCGCCAGCCACTGACGCACGACGCGCTGGGCGGCCTTGGCGTCGTCACCATCGGCATCGGTGCGGAAGCGTTGGCCCAGGCTCAGGAACAACTGCTGGGCCATGGTGTTGTTACTGTACTTGTTGATGTCGCGGATGATTTCCGCCAGGTCTGGCGAAAACGCCCGGGCCAGGACCTTGGCGTCTTTCGGTGTTGGCGCCAGCACATCCTTGCCCTGAATGCTGCCACCCAGTTCCTTCCAGATCGCGCGGACGGCGCCAGCGGTGTAGGTCGCGTGGTCGAGCAGCGACAGGTAAGTCTGCGAGCTGCAGCCTTCACCCAGCTGACCGCCGACCGTCACGGTCATGCTGCCGTCGGCCTGTGCCACCGGGTTGTAGCGCACGCCGCCGGTGCACTGTTTGGAATTGAGGGCCTTGACCTGGTTGTCGATACGGATGGTCGCAATCGGCGGTTCCACCGAGATCAGCACCTTGCCCGAGTCATTGCGCGCGACGAAGCGCAGCGCCTTGAGGTTGACCAGCAGCGAATCGGGTTTGACCAGGAACGGTTTGTTCTCGTCGTTGCCGTCGTCATTGAACTCCGGCAATTGCGGTTGCACGAAGAAGGTTTTATCCAGCACCAGGTCGCCAGTGACCTGGGTGACACCGTTGGCACGCAGGTCGCGCATCAGCAACCAGAGTTTTTCCATGTTCAGCTTCGGATCGCCGCCACCCTTGAGGTAGAGGTTGCCGTTGAGAATGCCGCCACTCAAGGTGCCGTCGGTGTAGAACTCGGTTTTCCACTGGTGGTTCGGCCCGAGCATTTCCAGGGCTGCGTAGGTGGTGACCAGTTTCATGGTCGACGCCGGGTTGACCGACACGTCGGCGTTGAACACTGTCGGGGTGCCGGGGCCGGTGAGCGGGATCATCACCAGCGACAGGGCGTTGTCCTGCAACTTGCTGGCTTTCAGGGCTTTTTCAACGTTGGGCGACAACGCGGTATTGATTGGAGCGGCGGAAACGGAGAGGGCCAGGGGGAGAAGAAAACCGGCCAACAGCAATGGACGCAAAGATCTGATCATCTGAAATAAAACCCTACAGTCGAGGGGAAAAAAGATGAGGGCATGGAGATAAATTCCCTCAATGGTCATGAAAGTGTCGGCATTATGCCCCAAGGTGTCACAGCTTGTGCCGTGCGCGGGCTGTCTGATCGGCTATTTTTTTACCGACGGTAGGCATCGTGGCCCAGAGAGTCAGGCAATCGGCGGCTTAAACTGCTAAAGTGCCGGCCGTTATTACTTAAGAGGATTGTTTCAATGGCGACTAACCGTTCCCAGCGTCTGCGCAAAAAACTGTGCGTCGATGAATTTCAAGAGCTGGGTTTCGAACTGAACCTGGATTTCAAAGAAGATTTGGCTGATGAAGCCATTGATGCTTTCCTCGATGCGTTCCTCAAAGAAGCCATGGAAGCCAACGGTCTGGGTTATGTTGGCGGCGACGACTACGGTCTGGTTTGCCTGCAGAAGCGTGGCTCGGTCAGCGCTGAACAGCGCGCTGCCGTTGAAGCCTGGCTCAAAGGCCGCACCGAGCTGACCAGCGTTGAAGTCAGCCCGCTGCTGGACGTCTGGTACCCGGAAAAGCCGATCAATCCGGTAGCTTGATGTTCCAGTAAAAAACGGCGACTCAAGGGTCGCCGTTTTTTTTGCTTTTTTTGTAGGAGCGAGCTTGCTCGCGATGAACCTGAGAGCGCTGCGGGGTCTCAGGTTTCCAGCGTTATCGTTGACGACCATCGCGAGCAGGCTCGCTCCTACAGGTCAGGATCAGCAGAGTCACCACCCCCGCGACAATCCCCCAGAACGCCGAACCGATGGAAAACAGCGTCAGCCCCGATGCCGTGACCATGAAGGTGATCAACGCTGCTTCACGTTCCTTCACTTCGCTCATGGCGATGCTCAAGCCGTTGATGATCGAGCCGAACAGCGCCAGCGCCGCAATCGACAGCACCAGCTCCTTGGGCAGCGCGGCAAACAATGCCGCGAGCGTCGCGCCGAACACCCCGGCGATCCCGTAGAAAATCCCGCACCAGACGGCTGCGGTGTAGCGCTTGTGGCGATCCTCATGGGCGTGCGGTCCGGTGCAGATCGCTGCGCTGATCGCCGCCAGGTTGATCCCGTGGGAGCCGAACGGTGCCAGCAGCAAACTGGCGATGCCGGTGGTGGTGATCAGCGGCGAGGCAGGCACCGTGTAGCCATCGGCGCGCAATACGGCGATACCGGGCATGTTTTGTGAGGTCATGGCGACGACAAACAGCGGGATGCCAATGCTGATGGTCGCGGCCAGGGAGAAGTGCGGCGTGGTCCAGACCGGCGTCGCCACCTCCAGGTGAAAACCGCTGAAGTCCAGCAGCCCCATGAAGCCTGACAATGCCGTGCCGATCAGCAATGCTGCCAACACCGAATAGCGTGGCGACAGGCGCTTGACCACCAGATAAGTGACAAACATCCCCAGTACCAGGGCGGTGCGGTGTTGCGCTGCGACGAAAATCTCGCTGCCGATCTTGAACAGGATCCCCGCCAGTAGGGCGGCGGCCAGGGATGCGGGAATCTTTTTCATCAGCCGTTCGAAGCTGCCGGTCAGCCCGCAAATCGTCACCAGCACCGCGCAGGTAATATAGGCACCAATGGCTTCGCCGTAGCTCACGCCGCCCAGGCTGGTGATCAGCAGCGCGGCGCCGGGGGTCGACCAGGCAATGGTTATCGGCGTGCGATAGCGCAGGGACAGGCCAATGGAGCACACCGCCATACCGATCGAGATGGCCCAGATCCACGAAGAAATCTGCCCGCTGCTCAGGCCCGCCGCTTGCCCGGCCTGAAACATCAGCACCAGGGAGCTGGTGTAGCCGGTCATCATGGCGATGAATCCGGCGACGATGGCCGAGGGCGAGGTGTCGGCCAACGGGCGGAGCTGCGTTTGGGTGGCGTCGTTCATGACGGATGGTGTTCCTTTTACAAATGAAGATGTCCGCGGCAACGTCTGAACCCCTGTGGGAGCGAGCTTGCTCGCGATAGCGGTGGATCAGCCAACAGGAGTGCTGAATGTGACGCCGCCATCGTCGGAACGCCGCCCGGAGCAAGCTCGCTCCCACAGGGATCGCGTTACAAAGGCGGATTCTACGAACAAGCCTAAACTCAAAAGTAACCAGACGTTGCAATACAGCCGTAGCAACATTCAGCCGTACAGTCGTGTTGGCACTAACCATTGTGTACAATCACAGTGTTATTTACGCGATACTTGCCAGCGACCCACCGTGCCGTAATACAGTCACCGTCAATTCGCCGCAGTTCTTCCGACTCGAGTGCCCATGAACGAACAGTTGCAACCCCTAAAGAAACAACCGCGAGCAGGCAAAGCCGGCCGTAGCGGCACCCAGGACGATATTGTCTACGCGCATATCTTCGAGGCCATCCTCGAACAGCGCCTGGCGCCCGGCACCAAGTTGAGCGAAGAAGCGCTGGGGGAAATTTTCGGGGTCAGCCGCACCATCATTCGCCGCGCCTTGTCGCGCCTGGCCCATGAAGGCGTGGTGCTGTTGCGTCCGAACCGCGGTGCCGTCGTCGCCAGTCCGAGTGTCGAGGAGGCGCGCCAGGTGTTCATGGCCCGGCGTCTGGTCGAGCGCGCGATCACTGAGCTTGCGGTGCAGCACGCCACCGCCGAGCAGATCGCCGAACTGCGCCAGATGGTCAACGACGAGCGCGACAGCTTTTCCCGTGGCGACCGTGGTGCCGGCATCCGCCTGTCGGGCGAATTCCACCTGAAACTGGCCGAAGCGGCGAAAAACGCCCCGTTGATCAGTTTCCAGCGCAGCCTGGTGTCCCAGACTTCGCTGATCATCGCCCAGTACGAAAGCGGCAACCGCTCCCACTGCTCCTACGACGAGCACACCCAGTTGATCGACGCCATCGAAAAACGCGACGCTGAACTGGCGGTCGACCTGATGATGCACCACATGGATCACATCGACAGCAAGCTCAACCTCGACGAAGAAAGTGCTTCGGATGATCTGCATGCGGTGTTCTCGCATTTGTTGCAGACCAAGAAGCCAGGGCGGTCGACCGCGAAACTCTGATAGACCGCGTCGCGCCTATCGCCAGCAGGCTGGCTCCCACAGGGTTTTGTGTCGAATGCGAAATTTGTGATCACTGAAGATCAACTGTGGGAGCGAGCCTGCTCGCGATGACGATCTGACAGGCAATAAAAATCCCCCGGGCTGTACAGCGACGGGGGATTTTTTATGGGCGCAAACTTTTAGCGCTGATGCACCAGATTCCCCGCCGCATAAGTCTGCAGCACAGTCCGGTCATCACCCAGCGTCATCAACACAAACAACGTCTCGGCGATGTTATTGGCCTGCTTCAGGCGATAGCCCAGCAGCGGCGTGGCGTTGTAGTCCAGCACGAGGAAGTCGGCGTCGGTGCCCGGTTGCAGGTTGCCGATCTTGTCTTCCAGGCGCAGTGCACGGGCGCCGCCGAGGGTCGCCAGGTACAGCGACTTGAAGGGGCTCAGGCGTGCACCTTGCAGCTGCATGACCTTGTAGGCTTCGTTGAGGGTTTGCAGCAGCGAGAAACTGGTGCCGCCGCCCACATCGGTGCCGATGCCGACATTGAGCTTGTGCTTCTCGGCCATCGGCAGGTTGAACAGGCCGCTGCCGAGGAAGAAGTTCGAGGTCGGGCAGAACGAGATGGCTGAACCGGTTTCCGCCAGTCGCGCGCACTCGTCATCGCACAGATGCACACCGTGGGCGAATACCGAGCGCTCGCCGAGCAACTGGTAGTGATCGTAGACGTCCAGGTAACCCTTGCGCTCCGGGAACAGCGCGTTGACCCACTCGATTTCCTTGAGGTTTTCGCTGATGTGGGTCTGCATGTACAGATCCGGGTATTCGGTCAGCAATTGGCCGGCCAGGGTTAGCTGTTCCGGAGTGCTGGTCGGTGCGAAGCGTGGGGTGACCGCGTAGTGCAGGCGACCCTTGCCGTGCCAGCGCTCGATCAGCGCCTTGCTTTGTACGTAGCTGGATTCGGCGGTGTCGGTCAGGTAGTCCGGGGCGTTGCGGTCCATCATCACCTTGCCGGCGATCATCCGCAGGTCCAACTGCTCGGCGGCTTCGAAGAACGAGTTCACCGATTGCGGATGCACGCTGCCGAATACCAGCGCAGTGGTGGTGCCGTTGCGCAGCAGTTCCTTGATGAAAATCTCCGCGACTTCATCGGCATGGGCTTTGTTGGCGAACTGGCTTTCGCACGGGAAGGTGTAGGTGTTGAGCCAGTCCAGCAATTGCTCGCCGTAGGCACCGACCATGCCGGTTTGCGGCAGGTGGATATGGGTGTCGATGAAACCTGGAGTGATCAGTGCATCCTGGTAGTGGGTGATTTCGACGTCAGCCGGCAGGGTCGGCAGCAATTCGCTGGCGTGGCCGAGGGCGCTGATTTGGCCGTTATCCACAACCAGCAAGCCGTCTTCGAAATACTCGTAGGAGGCTTCGATGCCCACGATGGCGGGGTCGGCGATGCTGTGCAGGATGGCGGCGCGGTAGGCTTTGCGAGTCAGTGGCATGGGCGTTCTCAAATGGTGGCTCTTTAGTTCGACGCTTGGCTGCGGCGTGACGCAGGCAGCAGTTTGGCAATCGATCCGGCGCTGGCGGTGTGCTGCCCGAAGTTCGCGTTATAGGTGGCGATGATTTCGCCGGCGATGGAGATGGCGATTTCCACAGGCAATTTGCCTTTGACTTCGCCGATGCCCATCGGGCAGCGCATGCGTTGCACAACGCTGCTGTCGAAACCGCGGTCGCGCAGGCGATGTTCGAACTTCACGCGTTTGGTCTTCGAGCCGATCAGACCGAAGTAGGCGAAGTCGTTGCGCTTGAGGATCGCAGCGGTCAGTTCGAGGTCGAGTTGATGGTTGTGGGTCATCACGATGCAATAGCTGCCGGCGGGCAGGTCATCGATTTCATCCACCGGTTCTTCGCTGACGATCTTGCGCACACCGTGGGGGATCTGCTCGGGGAATTCTTCCTCCCGCGAGTCGATCCAGCGCACCCGGCAGGGCAGGCCAGCGAGCAGTGGCACCAGTGCGCGGCCCACGTGGCCGGCACCGAACACGGCGATCTGCGCCTGCACCTGGCCCATCGGTTCGAACAGCAATACCGTCGCACCACCGCAGCATTGGCCCAGGCTGGCGCCGAGGCTGAAGCGCTCCAGATGCGTGTCCTGCTTGCCGCTGGCGAGCATCTCGCGGGCGATCTTCATGGCCTTGTATTCCAGGTGCCCGCCACCGATGGTGTCGAAGCTCTGGTTCGCGCTGATGACCATCTTCGAGCCAGCGTTGCGCGGCGTCGAGCCGAGCTCTTCGATGATAGTGACCAGCACGCAGGGCTCACCCCGGTTTTGCAGGTCGGCGAGGGCGTCGATCCAGTTGTACATGTTCACCTCGACATCTGTGTGTCTGTTAGTCCGCCATCGCGAGCAAGCTCGCTCCCACATTGGATTTGTACAGGTCCATCAGTCAGCACATAACCCTGTGGGAGCGAGCTTGCTCGCGATAGCCGCACCTCGGTCTTAGAGCGAAGCCAACTCGGTCTCGGCTTCGACAGCCTTCGCCGCCTTCAACTGGCGCATCTGCTCACAACCCCACAACACCCGCTCCGGAGTCGCCGGTGCGTCGATTTTCGGTTGATGCTTGTAATCGCCCAGGCTTGCCACCGCGTCCTTGATCGCACACCACGAGGCAATGCCGAGCATGAACGGCGGCTCGCCCACAGCCTTGGAATGGAACACCGTGTCTTCCGGGTTCTTGCGGTTTTCCACCAGCTTCACCCGCAGGTCCAGCGGCATGTCCGCCACGGCCGGGATCTTGTAGCTGGCCGGGCCATTGGTCATCAGCTTGCCCTTGTTGTTCCACACCAGCTCTTCCATGGTCAGCCAGCCCATGCCCTGGATGAAACCGCCCTCGACCTGACCGATGTCGATGGCCGGGTTCAGCGAGGCGCCGACGTCGTGGAGGATATCGGTGCGCAGCATCTTGTATTCGCCGGTCAGGGTATCGACCAGCACTTCGCAGCACGCCGCGCCGAAGGCGAAGTAGTAGAACGGCCGGCCACGGGCCTGGCTGCGGTCGTAGTAGATTTTCGGGGTCTTGTAGAAGCCGGTGCTCGACAGCGACACCTGGGCGAAATACGCCTGCTGAATCAGTGCTTCGAAGGTCAGGATGTGATCGCGAACCCGCACGTGGCCGTTGTGGAATTCCACGTCTTCTTCGCTGACCTTGTATTGGCGAGCGGCGAATTCCACCAAGCGTTGCTTGATGGTTTCGGCAGCGTTCTGCGCGGCCTTGCCGTTCAGGTCGGCACCGCTGGAAGCGGCGGTCGGCGAGGTGTTCGGCACTTTGTCGGTGTTGGTCGCGGTGATCTGCACGCGGTCCATTTCCACCTGGAACACTTCGGCCACGACCTGCGCGACCTTGGTGTTCAGGCCCTGGCCCATTTCGGTGCCGCCGTGGTTGAGGTGGATGCTGCCGTCGGTGTAGACGTGCACCAGTGCTCCTGCCTGGTTGAGGAAACTCGCGGTGAAGGAAATGCCGAATTTCACCGGGGTCAGCGCCAGGCCTTTTTTCAGGATCGGGCTGTTGGCGTTGTAGCGACGGATCGCTTCGCGACGCTCGGCGTACTGGCTGCTTTCTTCAAGTTCCGCGGTCATCTCTTCGAGCATGTTGTGCTCGACAGTCTGGTAGTAGTGGGTGACGTTGCGCTCGGTCTTGCCGTAGTAGTTGGCCTTGCGCACCGCCAACGGATCCAGGGCCAGGTGCCGGGCGATGGCGTCCATCACTTCTTCGATGGCGACCATGCCTTGCGGGCCGCCGAACCCACGGTAGGCGGTGTTCGATGCGGTGTTGGTCTTGCAGCGATGACCGTTGATGGTCGCATCGCCCAGGTAGTACGAGTTGTCCGAGTGGAACATCGCCCGGTCGACGATCGACGCCGACAGGTCAGGGGAGCAACCGCAGTTGCCGGCCAGTTCCAGGTTGATGCCGTGCAGGCGGCCGGTGCTGTCGAAGCCGACGTCATACTCGACATAGAACGGGTGACGCTTGCCGGTCATCAGCATGTCTTCGACCCGCGGCAGGCGCATCTTGGTCGGCTGGCCGGTGAGGTGCGCGATCACCGCGCACAGGCACGCGGGGCTCGCCGCCTGGGTTTCCTTGCCGCCGAAACCGCCGCCCATGCGGCGCATGTCGACGACGATTTTGTTCATCGACACGTCCAGCACTTCCGCCACCAGTTTCTGCACTTCGGTGGGGTTTTGCGTGGAGCAGTAGACGATCATGCCGCCATCTTCGGTGGGCATCACCGAAGAGATCTGGGTTTCCAGGTAGAAGTGCTCCTGGCCACCGATGTGCAGGGTGCCCTGGATGCGATGTTCGGCAGTGGCCAGCGCCGTGGCTGAATCGCCGCGTTTGTGGGTGTGACTGTCGAGTACGAAGTGGCGTTTGCGCAGGGCTTCGACCACATCCAGCACGGGCTCGAGGTCTTCGTATTCGATGATCGCGGCCATGGCCGCTTTACGCGCGGTTTCCAGGTCTTTCGCGGCAACGGCGACCACCGGTTGACCGACGAATTGCACGGTGTCGATGGCCAGCAGAGGATCGCCCGGCAGCAACGGACCGATGTCCTTCAGGCCAGGCACGTCTTCGTGGGTGATGGCGATGCGCACGCCTTCGAAGGCGTAGCAGGGGGCGGTGTCGATACTGATGATCCGGGCGTGGGCACGGTCCGACATGCGCGCATAAACGTGCAACTGGTTCGGAAACTCCAGGCGATCGTCGATGTACTGCGCTTCACCGGCCACATGCTTGGCGGCGCTGTCGTGCTTGACGCTGCGGCCGACACCGGTGGTCAGGTCCTTGGCGAACAGTTCAGCCAATTCGGCTTGGGTCTTCTCTACGGCGTGATGATTAGACATAAGCGGTCACCCGAGTCTCGATGTGCGGTGTTTGCAGTTCGATGAAGTATTTGCGCAGCAGGTTCTGCGCGCTGAGCAGGCGATATTCCTTGCTGGCGCGGAAGTCCGAGAGCGGCGTGAAGTCTTCGCCCAGGGCAGCGCAGGCACGCTCGATGGTGGCGTTGTTGAACGGCGCACCGAGTAACGCGGCTTCGCAGGCGGCGGCGCGCTTCGGGATAGCCGCCATGCCACCAAAGGCGACGCGGGCTTCAGCGACTACACCGTTTTCCAGGCGAATGTTGAAGGCGGCGCACACCGCCGAAATGTCATCGTCCAGACGCTTGGAGATCTTGTAGGCACGGAACAGTTTTTCGGCGCTGGCACGCGGCACGATGATCTTCTCGATGAACTCGCTTTCCTGACGCGCAGTGACGCGGTAATCGATGAAGTAATCTTCCAGCGCCAGGGTGCGGCGGGTTTCGCCCTTGCACAGCACGATTTGCGCGCCCAAGGCGATCAGCAGGGGCGGTGAGTCACCAATCGGCGAGGCGTTGCCGATGTTGCCGCCAAGGGTGCCCTGATTGCGGATCTGCAAGGACGCGAAGCGGTGCAGCAATTCACCGAAGTCCGGGTACTCGGCGTTCAAGGCCTCGTAGCAATCGGACAGGGCCGTGGCGGCGCCGATTTCCAGGCGGTCGTCAAAACGTTCGATGCGCTTCATCTCGGCGACGTTGCCAACGTAGATCATCACCGGCAGGGTGCGGTGGAACTGCGTGACTTCCAGCGCCAGGTCGGTACCGCCGGCCAGCAGGCGGGCCTGTGGATAGGCGTCATAGAGGTCGGCCAGGTCGGCCACGGTCAGCGGCACCAGGCAGCGTTTGTCGCCGCTGTTGAGTTCGCCGATATCGGTCGGGGCAATGGCTTTCAGGCGCGCGATGGTGTCGGCCTCGCGGGCGTCGAACTGGTCCGGCTGCTTGGCGCAGCAGGACTGCTCGGCGGCTTCCAGGATCGGCCGGTAGCCGGTGCAGCGGCACAGATTGCCGGCCAGTGCTTCGTGGGCCTTGGCATGGTCCGGTGCATCGCTGTTCTTTTGCAGGGCAAACAGCGACATCACGAAACCGGGGGTGCAGAAACCGCATTGCGAGCCGTGGCACTCGACCATGGCTTTCTGCACGCTGTGCAGTTCACCCTTGTGCTTGAGGTCTTCAACGCTGATGAGCTGTTTGCCGTGCAGGGACGACACGAACGTCAGGCACGAGTTGAGGCTGCGATAGCGAATGTGTTCGCGGCCGTCATCATCCGTTTGCAACTCGCCGACCACCACGGTGCAGGCGCCACAGTCACCGCTGGCGCAGCCTTCTTTGGTACCGGGTTTGCCCACATGGTCGCGCAGATAATTGAGCACGGTCAGGTTCGGGTCCAGGGCGTGCTCGCTACGGAGTTCCTGGTTTAGTAAAAACTGGATCACGGAAGGCCTCGCAGACTCATTATTGTTGTTAACCGACAGGAACTGAATTTAGCAGGTCTGACTTTTCGGTCAATGATTTTCTGACTTAAAGGTCAGGAAATTGCAATTTGTCGATCAACCACCTGTTCCTTAATTATTGTCGTTGGTTCGATAGCCTGCTTTTTTGCTTGAATCGTGCCAAAAACCTCCGGACGGGCACTCCGCCCTGATGCAGCAATTGCGCTACACTGCGCCGCTTGTACAGATCGAAGAGTTTGAAGGACAACCATGACGTTCAAGGCGCCGGACAGCCTCGCCGAGCAAATCGCTCACCACCTCGCCGAACGTATCATTCGCGGCGAAATGAAGCCCGGAGAGCGCATCCAGGAACAGAAAGTCACGCTGGCCCTCAATGTCAGCCGTGGTTCGGTTCGCGAGGCCTTGCTGATCCTCGAGCGTCGGCACCTGATCGCGATCCTGCCGCGACGTGGCGCCCACGTTACCGAACTCACCGCGCACAAGGTGCGGAGTCTGTGCACGCTGATGAGCGAGCTCTACATTCTGCTCGGTAACTCGGTGGCCAGTGGCTGGAAAACCCAGGCCGACATGGCGCCGTTCTTGCAGATCCAGCAGCGCCTGACTGCCAGCTACGAGCGTCAGGACATCCGCACCTTCGTCGACGATAGCTTCAATGTGATGCGCGCCGCGTATCCGTTCGCCAACAACCCGTACTTGCAGGAAACCGTCGAGAATCTGCAACCGGCCATGAGCCGTGCGTATTTCCTCGCGCTGGACCAGCGCAAAGCGTCGATGAGCGAATTCCTGGAACTGTTCGAGCGCTTGCTCGCTGCCGTGCTGGCCCGTGACTTTCCGCAGATCCGCGAAGTGCTGACGGCTTACGCCCAGCGCAGTTGCGATCTGGTGGTTTCTGCCCTGACGGACGCTTAAACGTGCGGCTCAAGTGCATCAAGCTGGCGGGGTTCAAGTCCTTCGTCGACCCGACCACGGTGAACTTCCCCAGTAACATGGCGGCAGTGGTCGGGCCCAATGGCTGCGGCAAGTCGAACATCATCGACGCCGTGCGTTGGGTGATGGGCGAGAGCTCGGCGAAGAACCTGCGCGGCGAGTCGATGACCGACGTTATCTTCAATGGCTCCACCAGTCGCAAACCGGTGAGCCAGGCGAGCATCGAACTGGTGTTCGACAACTCCGACGGGACACTGCTTGGCGAGTACGCCGCCTATGCGGAAATTTCCATTCGCCGCAAAGTGACCCGCGACAGCCAGACGACTTACTACCTCAACGGCACCAAATGCCGCCGCCGCGACATCACTGACATCTTCCTCGGCACCGGCCTTGGCCCGCGCAGCTACTCGATCATCGAGCAGGGGATGATTTCCAAGCTGATCGAGTCCAAGCCCGAAGACCTGCGTAACTTCATCGAAGAAGCCGCAGGCATCTCCAAGTACAAGGAGCGCCGGCGAGAGACGGAAAACCGCATCCGCCGCACCCACGAAAACCTCGAGCGCCTGACCGACCTGCGCGAAGAGCTTGAGCGTCAACTAGAACGCTTGCATCGCCAGGCCGAGGCCGCCAAGAAGTATCAGGAATTCAAGGGCGAGGAGCGTCAGCTCAAGGCCCAGCTGTCGGCCCTGCGCTGGCAGGCGCTGAACGATCAGGTTGGCCAGCGTGAAGCGATCATCGGCAACCAGGAAGTTTCTTTCGAAGCCCTGGTCGCCGAGCAACGTAACGCCGATGCGAGCATCGAGCGCCTGCGCGACGGGCATCACGATCTCTCGGAACGCTTCAATCTGGTGCAGGGACGCTTCTACTCGGTCGGTGGCGACATCGCCCGGGTCGAGCAGAGCATCCAGCACGGTCAGCAGCGTTTGCGCCAGTTGCAGGACGACCTGAAAGAGGCCGAGCGCGCACGCCTGGAAACCGAATCGCACCTGGGCCACGACCGCACGCTGCTGCTGACCCTCGGCGAAGAGCTGGACATGCTCACCCCGGAGCAGGAAGTCACCAGCGCCGCCGCCGAAGAGGCCGCTGCCGCGCTGGAAGAATCCGAAACCACCATGCACGGCTGGCAAGAGCAGTGGGATACGTTCAACCTCACCGCCGCCGAGCCGCGCCGTCAGGCCGAAGTGCAGCAGTCGCGGATCCAGCAGCTGGAAACCAGCCTGGAACGTCTGGCGGACCGGCACAAGCGCCTTGGCGAAGAACGCGCCTTGCTTTCGGCAGATCCCGAAGACGCGGCAATCATGGAGCTCAGCGAGCAGCTCGCTGAATCCGAAGCGACCCTTGAAGATTTGCAGACCAGTGAAGAAGCTCAGGTCGAAAAGCTTGAGCAATTGCGTCAGGAGTTGCAGCAGGCGCTGTCGGCGCAACAGCAGGCCCAGGGCGATTTGCAGCGCCTCAACGGTCGACTGGCTTCACTCGAAGCCTTGCAACAAGCCGCGCTCGATCCGGGCACCGGCACCGCCGAATGGCTGCGCGATCAGAATCTTGCGGATCGCCCGCGCCTGGCCGAAGGCCTGAAGGTTGAAGCCGGTTGGGAGCTGGCGGTGGAAACCGTGCTCGGCGCCGACCTGCAAGCGGTGCTGGTGGACGACTTCAACGATTTCGATCTGTCCGGGTTTGCCCAGGGCGATTTGCGTTTGCTCAGCCCGTCCAGCGATGGCGTACGGGTGCCGGGCAGCCTGCTGGACAAGGTCGAGGCGCAGCTCGATCTGTCGCCATGGCTGGGGCAGGTCAAGCCGGTCGACAGCCTCGAGCAGGCCTTGGCCTTGCGCGGTCAACTGGCCGTCGGGCAGAGCCTGATCAGTCGTGACGGTTACTGGGTTGGACGGCATTTCCTGCGGGTGCGTCGGGCCAGTGAAGCGGAAAGCGGTGTGCTCGCTCGCGGTCAGGAAATCCAGCAACTGGGCCTTGAGCGTGAAGAGCGCGAAGCCGCCGTCGAAACCCTGGAAACCCGGCTGCAGAATCTCAGGGCGCAGCAGCGTCAGCAGGAAAACGGTCGCGAACATTTGCGCCGTTTGCTGCAGGACGAAGCACGCCAGCAAGGTGAATTGAAGGCTCAATTGTCCGCCGGCAAAGCCAAGGCCGAACAATTGACCCTGCGCCGTAGCCGCCTCGACGAAGAGCTCACCGAGCTGGACGAGCAGCGGGCCCTGGAGCACGAAAACATCGGTGAAGCGCGCCTGCAATTGCAGGAAGCCCTCGACAGCATGGCGCTGGACACCGAGCAGCGTGAGTTGCTGTTGGCCCAGCGCGACAGCCTGCGTGAGCGTCTTGACCGGGTACGTCAGGAAGCCCGGCAGCACAAGGATCACGCCCACCAGTTGGCGGTGCGTCTGGGCTCGCTCAAGGCGCAGCACGATTCCACGCGCCAGGCGCTGGAGCGTCTGGAGATGCAGTCCGAGCGGCTGACGGAAAAACGCGAGCAACTGAGCCTCAATCTGGAGGAGGGCGAAGCACCGCTGGAAGAGCTGCGCCTGAAACTCGAGGAGTTGCTCGACAAGCGCATGACCGTCGACGAAGAACTCAAGACCGCGCAGATCACCCTCGAAGACGCCGACCGCGAACTGCGCGACGCCGAAAAGCGTCGCAGTCAGGCCGAACAGCAATCCCAGTTGATTCGCAGCCAGCTCGAAACCCAGCGCATGGAATGGCAAGCCCTGAGCGTGCGCCGCAAGACCTTGCAGGACCAATTGCTGGAAGACGGCTACGATCTCCACGGCGTACTCGCGACATTGACTGCAGAGGCCAGCGAGAAAGAGGCCGAGGAAGAACTCGAGCGTATCGCCGCGAGGATTCAGCGTCTGGGCGCGATCAACCTGGCGGCCATCGATGAGTACCAGCAACAATCGGAACGTAAACGTTATCTGGATGCGCAGAACGACGATCTGGTGGAAGCGCTCGATACCCTTGAGAACGTGATTCGCAAGATCGACAAGGAAACCCGTAACCGTTTCAAGGATACCTTTGATCAGATCAATGGCGGTTTACAGGCGCTTTTCCCAAAAGTTTTCGGTGGAGGCCGCGCGTATTTGGAACTGACGGGCGAAGATCTACTCGATACAGGGGTAACAATCATGGCGCAGCCGCCAGGAAAGAAGAACAGCACCATCCATTTGCTCTCCGGCGGCGAAAAAGCCCTGACTGCATTGGCCCTGGTTTTTGCGATCTTCAAATTGAACCCGGCGCCGTTCTGCATGCTCGATGAGGTTGACGCGCCGCTGGATGACGCTAACGTTGGACGCTACGCGCGATTGGTAAAAGAAATGTCACAGACAGTGCAGTTCATCTATATCACCCACAACAAGATCGCCATGGAAATGGCCGAACAACTGATGGGGGTAACGATGCATGAACCCGGTTGCTCACGTCTGGTGGCGGTGGATGTCGAGGAGGCGATGGCAATGGTGGATGCCTGAGTCGTGGTTGCAGGAAAGGGTGTTTACGGTTTGTAGGACTCTTTTACTGGCTTCGACTTGCTGGCCAATCGACATATTCGCGCTAGCCAATGTGGTAGACGGTGTAAAGTTACCTTTGGTCGTGCTAGTTTAATGTCAATTTTTCGTATACGTGGGCAAAACGCCTGTCAGAACATAGAGTTGGCGCCACGTTTTAAAGCGGTTTGCAGGTTGTAAACCCCTTATTTTTCAGCATTTTTCATAGAGGCACGGGATTACATGGAAATCGGTCTGCGCGAGTGGCTGATCGTCATCGGCATTATTGTCATTGCCGGTATTCTTTTCGATGGCTGGCGCCGTATGCGCGGCGGCAAGGGAAAACTGAAGTTCCGTCTTGATCGAAGTCTGTCCAGCCTGCCAGACGAGGAAGGCAGCACCAGCGCCGAGCTGCTGGGCCCGCCGCGCGTGCTGGACACACATAAAGAGCCGCAACTGGACGAGCAGGATCTGCCGTCGGTGAGCATGCCGGCCCGCGAGCCTCGCGAGTCGGGGTCCAAGCGCGGCAAGCGTGGCCACGGCGAACCTTCCCAGGGCGATATGAACCTCAGCCTGGATCTGGACGGCGGCCCGAGCTTCAGCAGCCGCGACGACGATTTCCCGGATGACACCAAGGCTTCGCCAGCGGTCAACGGCAAAGAACAACCGCAAGCTGAAGAAGTGCTGGTGATCAGCGTGATCTGCCGCGACGCTGCCGGCTTCAAGGGCCCGGCGCTGTTGCAGAACATTCTGGAGAGCGGCCTGCGTTTCGGTGAGATGGATATTTTCCACCGCCACGAAAGCATGGCCGGCAACGGTGAAGTCCTGTTCTCCATGGCCAACGCGGTCAAGCCGGGCGTATTCGACCTGGACGACATCGACCACTTCAGCACCCCGGCGGTGAGTTTCTTCCTGGGGCTGCCAGGCCCGCGTCATCCGAAGCAGGCCTTCGATGTGATGGTGGCAGCGGCGCGCAAATTGTCCCAGGAGCTCAACGGCGAACTGAAGGACGACCAGCGCAGCGTACTGACCGCCCAGACGATCGAGCATTACCGTCAGCGGATCGTGGAATTTGAACGCCGCGCCCTGACCCAGAAACGTTGATTGAAATGGTTATTCCCGCGCGGTGCGCGGGATAATCGGCAAAACAGATTGAGCAGCCTCGGCTGCTCTTTTGCTTGTGCGCCAGGCATGGCGCGTTGCGCGTAAGCGCAACCAGCTTGGCTGTGGTGGCCTCGCTGGTGACTTGGAGGTGAAAGTCCTCTACACACCCGGCAAGGGGAAGTGTTAGCCAGAGGCAAGGGTGTCGCGGGTGACTGCGAATCTGAAGGAAGCCCGAGGCAAAATGCTGGCCTGACGAACAGGAAGCGGATAGAGGCGGCGCAGCGGGGTAAGAAGGCAAG
>NZ_JBFULI010000014.1:0-108667 GCF_056400405.1 Pseudomonas sp. P5_B3
TGGGCGATGACCTGCGTCGCCGTGAATTCCAGATGATCATCGATACCTTGCGCGCCGAGCGCGGTCGTCGCAAAGAGGCGGCCGAGCGCCTGGGAATCAGCCCGCGGACCCTGCGCTACAAGCTGGCGCAGATGCGCGATGCCGGCATGGATGTGCAAGCGTTTTTGTTCGCGACCTGATTTTTACTGTGTAGGAGCGAGCCTGCTCGCGATGGACTCAAGGCTGTCGCGCTTATCCTGCCGCCCCGCAATATCGTTCACGACCATCGCGAGCAGGCTCGCTCCTACACAGTAAAAATCAGGTCGCGAACAAAAACGCTTGCACATCCATGCCGGCATCGCGCATCTGCGCCAGCTTGTAGCGCAGGGTCCGCGGGCTGATTCCCAGGCGCTCGGCCGCCTCTTTGCGACGACCGCGCTCGGCGCGCAAGGTATCGATGATCATCTGGAATTCACGGCGACGCAGGTCATCGCCCAGCGCACCGACCGACTCGGACTCGACTTCCACGGGACGTACCGGCGCCTGCGCCAACGCAGGCAGTGGCGCGCAAGCCACCGGCCCGGCCAGGCAGAAATCCTGCGGCTGGATCAAGCCACCCTGCTGCAGAATCAGCGCACGCTGAATCGCGTTGTCCAGTTCACGAACGTTACCCGGCCATGGATAACCGATCAGGCACGCCTGAGCTTCGGGCGACAACCTGGCAGGCGAATGCTTCATTTTATTGACGTGCCTGGCCAGCAGACGCTCGGCCAGCGGCAGGATGTCGGCGGTACGCTCGCGCAACGGGCGCCAGGCCAGGGGAAACACCGACAGGCGATAATAGAGGTCCTCGCGGAAACGCCCCGCCGCCACTTCACCCGCCAGGTCGCGATTGGTGGTGGCGACCACGCGAATATCCAGCGCGATCGGTTTGCGCGCGCCAACCCTTTCGACCTCGCGCTCTTGCAGCACACGCAGTAATTTGGCCTGGAGCCCCAGAGGCATTTCGGAAATTTCATCGAGCAAAATGGTGCCGCCGTTGGCCTGCTCGAACTTGCCGGCTTGCGCGGCAATGGCGCCGGTGAAGGAACCCTTCTCGTGACCGAACAAGGTCGCTTCGAGCATGTTGTCCGGAATCGCTGCGCAGTTGATCGCGATGAACGGCTGATTGGCGCGATGAGAATGCTGATGGATATAACGCGCCAGCACTTCCTTGCCCGTGCCCGACTCGCCCGAGATCAACACAGTGGAATCACTGCGTGCGACCCGCGCCGCCAACTCGAGTAACTGCGCGCTCGCCGGCTCGAACGCTACCGGCCCTCCGCCCTCGGTCAGGCCGAGACTGCCCAGGGCATGACGCCCCACCAGATCGAGCAACGCCTTGGGCTCGAATGGCTTGACCAGGTAATCCGCCGCCCCCTGGCGCATCGCATCGACCGCGCGCTCGACCGCACCGTGAGCAGTCATCAGCAACACCGGTAACTGCGGCTGCCGCACTCGCAGCATGCCAAGCAACTGGTGGCCGTCCATGCCCGGCATATTGACGTCACTGATCACCAGGCTGAAGGCCTCGTCGCCGACGGCAAGCAACGCCTCCTCTGCCGAACCCACCGCCTTGTAATCATGCCCCGCGAGCAGCAGCGTATCAGCCAGTGCCTCGCGCAAAGCGCGGTCGTCCTCGACCAGCAGAACCTTGATACCCATCTGCGTCACTCCGCTCCTTGAGCGCTGCTGAACAACGGCAGGATTACTTGCGCGCAGGTGCCGCGACCGAGCCGCGAACGCAGCTGCAATTCGCCCTGATGAGCACGCGCCACTGCCTTGACCACGGTCAGGCCAAGACCCGTGCCGGTAGTCTTGGTGGTGAAAAAGGGTTCGCCCAATCGCGCCAGAACAGCGGCGTCGATACCGCTGCCACTGTCGCTGACGCACAGGCGCAGGTTATTGCCTCGGGTGTAGAGGTGAATCTTGAGGCGCAATTGACCGGCACTGGCCTGAATGGCGTTCTCGATCAGATTGAGGATCGCGCCGACCAGAGTGTCGCGATTGCACAGCAACTCCCCCGAGTGACTGTCGCACTGCCAGCGGATCGGCAGATCCTGTACGTGGGTCAGCGCCGCCGCTTGCAACGATTGCATCAGCTGACCGGGCGTCACGCGGTCGGTCAGCGGCAACTCGCCCCGGGCGAACACCAGCATGTCGCGCACCTGGTGCTCCAGCTCGTGCAGGCGCTCCTTGAGGCGCCCGGCAAAGCGCTGCCGGGTAGCGACCGGCAACTCTTGCTCGGTCAAATGACTGGCATACAGCAACGCGGCGGACAACGGCGTGCGTATCTGATGAGCCAATGAAGCGACCATGCGCCCCAATGACGACAGACGCTCATGACGGGCCAGTTGATCCTGCAGATGGCGGGTTTCAGTCAGGTCATTGAGCAGCACCAACTGGCCGGGCTCGGCGTCCAGCGAGCGCGTGGCGATCGACAGACGCCGACCATCCTTGAGGGAGACTTCGTGACCATCGTCTTCTCGCGGCGCAAAACAGCGGGCAATGACGTGGCGCCACAATTCACCTTCCAGCGGCAGACCCAGCAACTCGCACGCCGCCGGATTGGCTTCGCGCACGATGCCCTGGGCGTCAATGACGATGACCCCGCCGGGTAACAGATCAAGGAGATTTTGCAGGCGGTTGGCCAGGCGTTCCTTTTCCGCCAGCTCCTGCATGCGCTGGGCGCTGACCACCGCCAGTTCACCCTTGAGCTCGGTAACCCGGGCTTCAAGCATGCTGTAGGAATCGGTCAACTGAGTGGACATCTGATTGAACAGTGCGAATGCCTGCTCAAGACCCAGCCGACTCGCCTGCTCTACGGACGACGGTTGCCGCGAAGCATCAGGGACAGGAGACATCTGGGCGGCTTGGGGCATTGTGCTCTCTCGCTTGGCTGACCGTCAGTTAAACGGAACGTTGCGAGGGACTTAGCAATACCCGTGCCTAAAAAAAACTTCCTATAAATGAATGACTTGAAAAACAGGCGTCAATCATCCGCCTGTTCGTCTCCATCACGCCGGCTCATGCCGTACTTGCGCATCTTTTCCACCAGCGTGGTACGACGGATACGCAACCGCTCGGYCGCGCGCGCCACAATGCCGTTGGCATCATCCAGCGCCTGCTGAATCAAGCCTTGCTCCAGACCACCGAGGTAGTCCTTCAGGTCCAGGCCTTCCGGAGGCAACATGGCGCTGGCCGTGAAGTCCGGCGTATGACCGTTGATGGCCACACGCTCTTCCAGATCACTGCGCAGGCTGTCGACCATCTGCTCGTCTTCATCGTCGACGTAGCGAAATTTCTTCGGCAACTCGACCACGCCGATCACGCCGTAGGGATGCATGATCGCCATGCGCTCCACCAGGTTGGCCAGTTCGCGGACGTTGCCCGGCCAGCCATGCCGGCACAGCGACATGATCGCCGCCGAGTTGAACCGGATCGAACCGCGCTTCTCGTGCTCCATGCGCGAGATCAGCTCGTTCATCAGCAGCGGAATGTCTTCAACGCGCTCACGCAGCGGCGCCATCTCGATCGGGAACACATTCAGGCGGTAGTACAAATCTTCGCGGAAGGTGCCGATCTCGATCATGCTTTCGAGATTCTTGTGGGTCGCCGCAATGATGCGCACGTCGACGCTCTGGGTCTTGTTGCTGCCCACGCGCTCGAAGGTGCGCTCCTGCAATACACGCAGCAACTTGACCTGCATCGGCAGCGGCATGTCGCCGATTTCATCGAGGAACAGGGTGCCGCCGTTGGCCAGCTCGAATCGACCGGCGCGGCTGGTGATCGCCCCGGTGAAGGCACCCTTTTCATGACCGAACAGTTCGCTTTCCAGCAACTCGGCCGGAATCGCCCCGCAGTTGACCGGCACGAACGGCGCTTCGCGGCGCTTGGAATGGTAATGCAGGTTGCGTGCAACCACTTCCTTGCCCGTTCCGGACTCACCGAGGATCAGCACGCTGGCATCGGTATCGGCGACTTGCTGCATCATCTGGCGGACGTGTTGAATCGCCCGGCTGGTGCCGACAAGACTGCGGAAAAGATTGGGTTCGCGATGACGACCGCGCTCGCGGGCCTGATCGTACATCTCGCGATAGACCTGGGCACGGTGCAGCGAATCGAGCAATTTGCTGTAGCTGGGCGGCATTTCCAGGGTTGAAAGCACTCGACGACGCTGGTCTTCCGGCAGGTCAATGGAAGAATTATCGCCCATTAACAAAACCGGAAGGAACTCATCCCAGGTCGAGAGTGTCTTTAACAAGCCCAGAAGCGCACCAGGAGCATTGACCGTCCCGATAAGGACACAGATTACTTCACGACTTGACGACAAAGAGCCGACAGCCTGCTGCCAGTCATGGCTTGCGCAGGGTAAATTTTCTTCACCGAGAAAATTCAAAATCACCGCCAGGTCGCGGCGGCGGACGCTATCGTCATCAATCAGCAGAATTTTGGTTTCACGCCACATGCAATAGCAACTTCCCTAGTCAACTCAATGCCCAAAATGCTGGGGCAAGCTAGACGCTTGCAGACACGTTATGCCTGAAGACGACTGAAATCTGGAACCAGCCACTAGTTAAGTCAAAAAACCGTGCACAGTCAAATTTATGGCGCACATATCTGGATTAACTTGGGGTTAATTATCCAAACAGATGGTAAACCTTTGCTGCGTTCCGCGCTTGCTGGATCTGAGACATTTCATCGACTATCGCCTGCCTCTCCCCCATCGCCACCTCAAGTAGCTGCTTGTAGACATACAGCAACTCCTCAAGATTGCTACGCAGAACTTCTTCGTCCAGCGAAGCCTCGCTCAAGACGTCTTCCATGCAGGAACGGCAATCCAGGTCCAATTGACCGATAGCCTCCCAGTTGCGCTCGGCCAGAGCACCGACCAGCGCTTCTCGAGTTTGTTCTATTCGCTGCAATACAAGACTCATGGCGATCTCCCTAGAACTGCGGACCTGGCTCAGCAATGCCGTCCCAGCCTTCTTTCACCGTGCGCAGCAACCCCGCGACTTCATCGAGAATCTTCGGATCGCTGCTGATGTTCGCCTCGGCCAGACGTTTCATCATGTAGATGTAAAGACTGTCGAGCTCGCCCACGGCCTCGGCGCAATTTTCAAGATCCAGGCCTTCACGCAAGCCACCGATGATGCCGATCGCCTTGCTGATCGACACACACTTGCCGGGAATGTCCTTGCGCTCCAGCGCGCCTTTGGCCTGAGCGATCCGGTCCAGGCCACCTTCCATGAGCATCTGCACCAAACGATGCGGACTCGCTTCGGACGTCTGGGCGTGCGCCCCCACTTTCTGATACTGCCGAAGGGCTAACATTGGATTCATGTTCTACCTCATTACCACAATGACTCGTATAGCCAGTGTATCGTCCGCGTACCGGGAAACTTTAGATCAAAAGACAAAAACCCGGCACACGCGAAAATGCGTAGCCGGGTTTTGTCGACAGCTTAAAACTAGCTGTTGGACTTCTGGGCGTTCAAGGAAGTGAAGAACGAGGTGATGTTCGTCGCCGTCGCCTTCATTTGCCCGACCAAAAGGTCCATTGCGTTGTATTTGGCGGTCAACGTCTTGGTCATGTTGGCGACTCGCAAGTCCAACGCAGTCTGCTGATTTGAAAGGTTCTTGCTCACGCTCTGCAGGTTGGTATTGCGCTGATCAAGCAACCCGCCCGTCTGCACATAAGGTTTGATTGCAGTGCCCATGCGCGCCAGCAGGCCGTTGGTAGCATTGCTACCGTTGAACAACTGCTGCACCTGACCGCTCATGCCGTTGATGGCCATCGTCTTATTGAACGCCGTTGCATCGAACGCCAGGTTGCCGGTTTTCTCGTTAGTCAGCACGCCGATCTGCGACAGCACGGCCAATGGACCGCCCGCCCCGGGAGCCGTCAGCACACCGCGGATATCGGAAATCAGTGTGCGCGACATCGAGTCGCCGGTAAACGCCGCCTGAACCGTCAGGTTGCCATCGGCATCCGCGGTCGCCTTGGACAGGGAATTGATGGTGTTCATCAGGGTGTTGTAGGAATCGACGAACGACTGGATCGAGGTTTGCAATCCGGCGGTATTGGTCGCGACGGTGACGGTCGCCGCAGCCGGCGGCGTACCCGGACTCACCGACGCCAGGTTCAGGGTCAGGCCGCTGACTGCGCCGGTCACCGTATTGCTCTTGCTGGTCACTGCCAGACCATCGATGGTCAGCGATGCATCCACCGCAACCCCGTTGACAGCCCCTGAACTTGAAGCCGAAGGGTTGGCGCCCATCGGTTGGGTACCGTCGATATCAAGGCCGGCGATACCGCTGACCGTCAGGTCGGAACCCGCGCCGGTCTTGCTGGAGCTGATCACCAGTCGCGACGCACCACTGCTGTCGGTCACGATGTTGGCAGAAATACCATTACTCGCCTGCGCGGAGTTGATGGCATCCCGGGTGCTCTGCAGGGTCGCATTGGCTGGAATCGTGACATCGTAATCAGTGCCATTCTGACTGATTTTCAAAGTACCACTCGGAATGGCACTGGCCGCACCGCCGGCGAAAGAAGCACTGGCGACTTTCGAGCTGGTGGCCAGGTTATTCACAACAACGCTGTAGGTACCGGCAACGGCGGTATTGTCGGAAGTCGCACCCAGAATCGACGGGGTACCCGAAGTGGCGGTATAGCCCGCAAACACAGGATTGGTCTTGCTACCGAGATTGGTCAGCGCCGTCTGAAAGGCCGTCAGTGCGCTTTTCAGGGAACCGACACCGGAAATCTTCAGCGTGTTGGTTTTGGTCTGAGTATCGATCTGCGTCTGTTTCGCCGATTTGTCGGCGTTGACCAGCGCAGTGACGATCGCACCGATATCCAGGCCAGAGCCTAAGCCCGTACCCGGTAAAATTGGACTTGCCATTTTGCGTCTCCCTTCAGGTTGCTGCCACTCTTTTGGCCAATACCTGCGCCCAAGAACGTACAAACACTATTCATGCCAGCTATCRGACTTTGGCGTCGAACAATACATGGCTCGCATTGCTCAGGCTTTCTGCCAGCTTGAGGGCTTCTGCGGAGGGGATCTGTCGCACGACTTCACCCGTTTCGCTTGCAATCACTTTGACGACGACCTTTCCGGATTGCTCGTCTATCGAGAACTCCAGATTGCGCTTGATCGACTGTACGAACTTTTCGATCTGCTGCACCGCCTGCTTCAGGTGGACGTCATCCGCCTCCGGTTTCTTATCCGCCGCCGGCGTCACGCTCGCGGCTTCAGGCTTTTCCGGCGCTTTATCCGAGACAGCGCTCGCTGGCTGGGGAGCCGGATAAGACACGCCAAGCTTTACGCTCATCTCCATGTCCAACACCTCTTAACGTAAAAAGCGAGAGAGCGTGACCAGCACACTCCCCCGCTTAAACTCATTCCGAAATTACTGAAGCAGTTTCAGTACAGCGGAAGGCAGTTGGTTGGCTTGAGCCAGAACCGAGGTAGAAGCCTGTTGCAGGGTTTGCTGCTTGGTCAGGTTCGCGGTTTCTGCGGCGAAGTCGGTGTCTTGTACACGGCCTTGTGCAGCAGTGGTGTTTTCCACGATGTTCTGCAGGTTGGAGATGGTGCTGGTCAGACGGTTCTGCGAAGCACCCAGGTTTGCGCGGGTGGCGTTGATCGATGCCAGAGCAGCGTCGATAGCGGTGATTGCGTTGTCGATGTTGGCAGACAGGGTAGCGGAAGTCGCACCGGTCAGAACAACAGTACCGCTGCCTACGGACAGGGATACGGCGTCGAACTTGGAGCTCAGTACCAGGTCGATGCGGTTGGCCGAACCAGTGTTGGCGCCAACTTGCAGCTGCATGGTGCCAGCCGAACCGTCCAGCAGGTTTTTGCCGTTCAGGTTGGTAGAGGCAGAGATACGGGTGATTTCGTCAGACATCTGAGCGAATTCGGAGTTGGTAGCGGTCTGATCAGCAGTGCTGTTGGTACCGTTACGTGCTTTAACAGCCAGTTCACGCATACGCTGCAGAATGTCGGTCGAAGCTTGCAGCGCGCCTTCAGCGGTCTGGGCAACGGAGATACCGTCGTTGGCGTTTTGCACTGCCTGGTTGCCACCACGAATCTGTGCGGCCATGCGAGTTGCGATCTGCAGGCCAGCGGCGTCGTCTTTGGCGCTGTTGATTTTCAGGCCGGAAGACAGGCGAGCCATCGAAGTCGACAGAGCGTCGGTAGCACGGTTCAGGTTCTTCTGAACGTTCAACGACGTGGTGTTGGTGTTTACTGTTAAAGCCATGACGAATTCCTCGTTGGTTGGGTACTGCGGCTTCCGGCCCTGGCAACCGCCGGGTATGGCCTAGAGAACCTTCGTAATAGTTATCGTCGGGTTGGCAGGTTGCTTGAGGGCTTTTTTTAAAAAAAATGCCATCACCCTGCCACCCCCGAGAAAACAAGGGCTTAGCGCCCCTCAACCACGAAAAAATGACGCCATAAAACTGTCCAGCCCACAAACGCCCGTGCCAAAGCTGTTGCTGCCCCTCAGTCCGGCAGGTTTTCGAGCAGCTCGATCAACTCATATTCCATGAAGTCGGCGAGCCCCAGCCAATCCTGGCGCTCCTGACAGGCCAGCATTTGCCTGAGCATCAAAGCCCAGGCCTGCTGAACCTCCTGGGGCGTCTGCGCAAACAGTCGCTGCGCCTCATCGAACAGATCAACCATGTTCAATGCCGCTTCGACATCACGCCCCAGGCGAAAAAGCCCTGCGCACTGCCGGTACTCATCGATGCCTTTCACTGGCGGCTTCATTGCACGAAATCCTGATTGAACCGCGTACCGGCAATCATTGCCCCAGCCCGGCTGCTATTGAAAAAAAGCACCTCTGGATGCCTGGCAATGTAACGTTCGAGCTCGCACAGGTAACTGCGGAAATTCAATTGCGTCTTGACCTTCTGACCATGACCATCGTGCACCCAGTGCCTGGCCTGGTTCACCGGCGGCCCCAGGTCACCATCGTTCCAACCGGTATGGGTCCTGTTCATCGGAAAGGAAAAATCCGCACCGAAAAGCGTGATGCGCTGCGCGCCCATTTTCACCGCCAGATCGACCGCAGGATGGATCACGCTGCCGCTGACGTAGAGCTGCGCACGCGGGTGTTTCTCACGCAATTCGGCGTAGATCGGGCTGGCGGAGTAACCGCCATAACGTTTGCCTTTCCAGGCTTTCAGCATGTGTGGATCGCTCAAAGGCAAATACACCAGCGGAATGCCTTCGGAGCCCTCGCCCGGCAAGTGCAGCACGCTGATGCGCTGATCGATGCTCACGACCAGGTCAGGTTTGATTCCGTGCTCGCGAAGGGGCCGGTAAGCGGTATCCACGCTGATGAACAGCGGTCGCGGCGTTTGATTGCGCACCGCTGCCAAACGCTCGAAATTCCCTTCAAGGCTGGGCCCTGTGGCGATCACATAGATTTCACGCCCGGAACACGTGCCAAACAGCTGTGCCACATCATCATCGGCGAGCAGCACTTCAAGGGTGTCCTGCAAGCGCTGCTGAATGACGGGAGACTGCGGGTCGAACTCACGATTGTTGAAACTCAGGTGCACTTCGCTGACCAGCCGATCACGAATCTTCGCACTAAAGTCATCCGCCAGCAGCATCTCGGCAGGCAATGCAAAGAACGGTGTGCAGATGTCCGACAGATCGCCGGCATACAGCAATTGCACACGCGGATCGCCCAGCCACTGGCGCTGATCGATCAGCTGCAACACCAGCGCGAAAAGCGCGCCGTTGAGAATATGGACATAGAGCTTTTCAAGCCCGGCGCGCTCCAGCAAAACCGAAGGCAAATCGCCGAAGCCGGTGCCGTAAACGTGCAGCTGTGCCTTGTCGAGCGGGAGGCTGGCGGCCTGCAAACGGGCCTCGCTCAGGCGATCATGGCGGCTGGTGAGCTGGATGCCACCCACACACAACGTCGAGTCCCGCCCTTCGATCAGGTCGACATCGACGGCCAGGCGATCTTCCGTTTCCAATCGCGCATACAGCGACGGCCAGCGCCGCTGGATAACCTGAGCATTGTCTTCAAAGCATTCGCTCATGCTACCTCGCATTCCTTACAAGCAAAAAAGCGCTCAAGGTTAACCCTTGAGCGCTTTTTTGTACCGGCCTTTTTATTAAAAAACTTTCACTCAAGGGCGATAGATGATCGCCGAACCCCATGACAGCCCCACACCGAAACCGCTGAGCGCAACGCGCTTCCATTCGGAATCGAGGATATGCTTTTCCAGCAGCAATGGAATGCTCGACGACACCGTGTTACCGGTCTCGACCATGTCCTTGATGAACTTCTGCGGGCATTCTTCGAAACGCCGCGCGACCGCATCGACAATCGCCGCGCTGCCCTGGTGAATGCAGAACGCGTCGATGTCGTCGGCGCTCAGTTGCGACTCGCCGAGCAACTCATGCAAATGTGCCGGCACCTTGAGCAGTGCGAAGTTGAATACCTGGCGGCCATTCATGAAGAACACGCCGTCGCTGACTTTCAAATGTGGCGCGCCGGAACCGTCGGTGCCGAACTTGGCCTTGCCCAGTGCCCAGGTCGGGTTTTCACCCATCCAGGTCGCGGTGGCCGCATCGCCGAACAACATGGTGGTGTTACGATCTTCCGGGTCGACGATCTTCGAATACGGGTCGGCGGTGATCAGCAGGCCGTTCTTCAGGCCTGCGGCCTCCATGAAGCCCTTGATCGCATAGATGCCGTAGACGTAACCGGAACAGCCCAGGGAAATATCGAACGCGGCGACGTTGGTCGGCAGGCCGAGTTTGTCCTGCACGATGGCCGCGGTATGCGGCAGGCCTTCTTCGTCACCGTTCTGGGTGACGATAATCAACGCATCGATGGATTCACGTTTCAGATCAGGGTTGCCGGCAAACAGCGCATTGGCCGCTTCAACGCACAGATCCGATGTTTCCTGATCAACGCCCTTGCGCGGCAGGAAAGCCGAACCGATCTTGCCCAGGATGAATTCTTCATCCTTCTCGAATTTTGCACCTTGTGCGTAATTGTCCACGCCGGCTACAGGAACGTAGCTCGCAATGCTTTTTATGCCAATCATTACGGCTTCCCAATAATAAACAGCCCAATACCACCACCCGCAGGAATCGAGGGGCGCCGACAAACCTGGATTTCTGTCACCCCAAGGCGACGGCCGGGAAGCATAAAGGACTATCACTGAACCCGATAAAGGGTCAGGCGCCATCTTCCCGGTCAATACAATACAGTGAAGATGCCCGTTATGACTCGCAGGTCACGCTATTTTGCCGAATCAGCCCGGCAATGGGTCATTCGACCAACGACCAGTCCAGTGGTGTTCCACGCTTGATAGCCTGACGGGCACGGCGTTCCAGGAGGCTTTGCGCATGTTTGGGCGCCAGCCCGAGACCCGGACGGATGGCTCGCAGATTTTTCCCGTCGAAGGGCTCACCGGCCTCCATGTCCCGGGTGACATATAACGATCGACGGTACACCAGGGATTGGCGCTCCGCCTCGGTGACGCCGTAATGCACGTGCCCCATGGCTTGCCAGGCGCGTTCGGTTTCGATCACCAGGCTGGCCAGCTCCGAGGGCTCCAGAGAGAAACTGGCGTCGACGCCACCGGCCGCACGCTCGAGGGTGAAATGCTTTTCCACCACCGTTGCGCCCAGTGCCACCGCCGCCACGGACACACCGACGCCCATGGAGTGATCGGACAGCCCCACCTGGCAATCGAACAATTCCCGCAAATGCGGGATCGTGCGCACATTGCTGTTCGCGGGAGATGCCGGATAGGTACTGGTGCATTTGAGCAGCACCAGATCCTTGCACCCAGCCTCGCGGGCGGCGCGCACGGTTTCATCGAGCTCGGCGATGCTGGCCATGCCGGTGGAAATGATCAGCGGCTTGCCCGTCGCGGCCACCCGGCGAATCAACGGCAAATCGGTGTTTTCGAAACTGGCGATCTTGTAGGCCGGCACCTCGAGGCTTTCGAGAAAGTCCACGGCGCTCTTATCGAATGGCGTGGAGAACGCCAGCAGGCCCAGTTCTTTGGCGCGAGCGAAAATCGGCGCATGCCATTCCCAGGGCGTGTGGGCCTTCTCGTACAACGCGTACAACGAAGTACCGGCCCACAGGCTGTTCGGGTCCTTGATGAAAAACTCGCCTTCAGCCAGGTCCAGGGTCATGGTGTCGGCGGTGTAGGTCTGCAGCTTCAATGCATGGGCACCGGCCCTGGCCGCGGCCTCGACGATTTGCAGCGCCACGTCCAGGGACTGGTTATGATTGCCGCTCATCTCGGCAATGATGAAAGGTGGCGCATCGGCACCGATCAGGCGATCGCCAATCTTGAAGCTAGTCATCTGCGTGATCCTTCAATACGCGCGTGAACGCGCAGGCACTCTGGGTAAAACCGGCTTCGCGAAAGACGTTCAGCGACGGCTGGTTAGCGGGCAACACCTGGGCGGTGAGCGACTGAAGTTCCGGCCAGAGGGCCTTCACAAAGGTTTCCCCACGGGCCAGCAGCGCCCTGCCCCAGCCCAGGCCGAACCGGCCTTCGAACAGATAAATCGACACCTCGGCGCTAAAGCCACGCAGGTCATAACGCAGCACACCGACCGGACCGTCATCGGCCTCGGCAATCAACAGCAGTCGCCAGGGATTGTTCAGGCTCGCGGCCAGCCAGTTTTGGTGCGCAGGCCATTCGATCACGCCGGTCTCCAGCGACCAGCGGCGCACGGCCTCGGTGTTGCGCCCGTCGAACAACAACTGCGCATCACCCAGGGTCGCCGGGCGCATCCTCAGCACCGCACCGGCCAGCGCAACCGCTACCCGCTGCGCCCCACGCCCATCGACAAGTTGTCGCGACTGCTGTGCCAGGCTCTGGCGCAAACCCTGATTACCCGCGACAAAGCCAATGGCCAGGCGCAACTGCTCGACACTGACCTGCTCGCGGGCGCCCATGAACACATGGGCGCCCGCGGCCGCCATCACCTCGCCGTTGGCCTGCTGGTTGTTCGATACGGCAATGCAGATCGTCGGCAGCCCCATGGCCGCCCGCTCCCAACTGGTGCCGCCACCCGCGCCGACAAACAGGTCAGCTTCGGTCATCAATCGATAAAAGTCGCTGACAAAACTGTGCAGGCGCCAATGCGGGCGACTGGCCGCCAACGCCTGCATCTGCGCCCAGGCCGGATTATCCGCACCGGCGACAAAATCGACTTCCAGCTCGGCAAAATCCGCCAGCGCCAGCATTGCATGATGGGTTTGCATGGCCGCGTCGAACCCACCGAAGTTCACCAGAACACGCCGGGCCTGTGGTTTGATGTCGATGGCCGGGCAACAGAACTCGTCGCGCAACATGGCAAACCGGGGACCGAACAATGTCCGGCAGCCCGGCGTCAGCAGCGAGGTATAAGCCTCTGGCGTACCCGAGAGATTCTGGTTCAGCAACAAGTCGGCGCTGTAGGTCCGCGTGGCGAGGTCATCCACTACCGCGATCCGTGGCGCCCAGCGCCGCGCGGCCGTCTGCCAGTGATGATCGAGGCCGTAGTGGTCGACAATGATCCAGTCAAACGCCGGCTGGTGCTCCAGCAACGGCTCGAGCGCGGCGACGTCCGCCTGCCATGGCAGCATGGATTCGATGGCTTGCTGCGGGTCTTCATCGCTGTAGCGCTCAGGCAGCGCGAAGGTTTCGAAACCTTCGGCCCGCAGTGCCTCCACTCGATGCCCGGGTAACAGGCGACAGGCGAAAGCCACGTGACTGCCCTGCCGGCGCAACACGCGGGCCAGGCACAGGCAACGCGCGATGTGGCCGCTGCCGATGGTCGGCGAGGCGTCAGAGCGAATCAGCACTCTCATTGCAGCTCACCTGCGGCTTTAAGCGCGGCATACAGGTACTCCGCGCGCTTCCAGTCCTGCGGTGTGTCGATGTCCTGCACCAGATGACGCGGCAGGATGACCGGCAGGCTGTACGGTGAATACAGCACCTCGCCACGCAGCCAGGCGTCGCTGCGGCCCCAGTAGAACTGCCCGGCATCCTGATAGGCGACCGACAAATCCTGGGAGCGGGTGTCACGATACTGCGGATACAGTGCCGTCAATGCGCCGCGATCATCAAGGGTCAAGGCTCGCTGAACCGGAAAACCGAAGTCGCACACCGAAAAGGCGAACGACTTGTCGGGATGCTGATCCAGCAGGCTCAGCCCTTGGGCAAGAAATCGTGTTTGCAACAACGGCGCGGTCGCGTAGATGCAGCAGGCGCGATCAAACTCGTCACCCTGTTCGCCCAATGCTTGCAGGGCATGGGCGATCACCGCTGCGGTCCCCGTGAAGTCGTCGGCCAGTGCCGCCGGGCGCATGAAGGGCACCTGAGCGCCACAGTCCCGCGCCAGTCCGGCGATTTCTTCGTCGTCGGTGCTGACCACGATCCGGGAAAACAACCCGGACTCCATCGCGACCTGAATCGAGCGGGCAATCATCGGCACACCGGCGAACGGCTTGAGGTTCTTGCGGGGTATGCGTTTGCTGCCACCGCGGGCCGGTATGATGGCGACGTTGTTCAACGGCGTTTTTCCAGGACAAACCAGGTGATGTCATCCACCGGGAATTGCCGATCGCGGTGGTAGCCAAAACCGTAATCGAGCAGTTGCAGGTCGTCGTAGCGATCGAGCATTTCACCGGCAAAATCGCGTTTGAACAACTTGCCGCTATTGCCGCGATACGGGACTTCGACCGGCGCCGGATTGTAGTACTCGGCGATCAGTATGTAGCGCTGGCTCAGCTCATACAGTTGCGCGTATGCGGCCGGCAGCAACTCCGGCGCCAGGTGAATCAGCACGCCTTTGCTCAGGGTCAGGTCGAAGGTGCGTTCGCGGGGGAAATCGAACAGCGATCCCTGCCAGATCTGTGCAATACCCAACGCCTGGGCAGCAGCACAGGCACTGGCATTGATCTCCACACCGAACAACTCGCAGCGCGGCAACAGCTGACGCAGTGCCTGCAGGTTGTTGCCGGCATTGGTGCCCAGTTCCACCAGGCTGTCGATGCGCCCGACCCGTGTCAGCGCCTTGGCAAACAGCGCCAGGTTAGCTGCCACCAGCGGCTGTCCGACATTGCGATCAACGTACTGGTTGCCGAATTCGCCCTGCCAGAAAGTTTCCTGCTCGGTCAGTTCACGCATCACACATTTCCCACCCGCCGTAATGGCTGGATTATTTCGATCAGTTGCCGCATCTGCTCGACCACATAGTCCTGTTGTTCATCACTGAGCAACGGGTACAACGGCAGGCTGATGGCTTCGGCGTAGTAACGTTCGGCCTGTGGAAAATCACCTTCGGCGAACCCGAGATCACGATAGTAAGGCTGAAAATGCACGGGAATGTAGTGCAGGTTCACACCGACCCCGGCAGCTCGCAAGCCCTCGAACACCTCACGATGGGTGAGATTGATCTGATCGAGTTGCAGGCGCACTACATACAGATGCCATGACGACTCGGCCTCAGGCTGCGCACTGGGCAGGGTCAGCGGCAAATACGCCAGCAAGCGCTCATAACGCGCCGCCAGTTCACGCCGACGCTCGATAAACTCATCGAGTTTGTTCAACTGCGACAAACCAAGGGCCGCCTGCAGGTCGGTAATGCGGTAATTGAAACCCAGCTCCACCTGTTCGTAGTACCAGGGGCCGTGACTGGGTCCGGTCATTTGTTGCGGATCACGGGTCATGCCATGGCTGCGCAAGCGTTGCAAACGCTCGGCGAGTTCCGGGCTGTTGGTCATGACCATGCCGCCCTCGGCACTGGTGATGATCTTCACCGGATGAAAGCTGAACACGGTCATTGCGGCAAACTCGCCACAACCCACCGGGCGCCCGGCGTAGGACGCACCGGCGGCATGGGCCGCATCTTCGATCACCGTTATGCCATAGCGCCTGGCCAGTGCGGCAATCCTGCGCATGTCGCAGCTCTGCCCCGAGAACGCCACGGCCACGAGCACTTTCGGCAACCGGCCTTCACGTTCGGCCCGTTCCAGCTTGACGGCCAGCGCAGCGGCATCGAGGTTCCAGGTCAGCGGGTCGATATCGACAAAATCCACCTCGGCACCGCAGTAGCGACCACAGTTTGCCGAGGCGAGAAAGGTGTTCGGTGTCGTCCACAGCCAATCGCCCGGGCCGAGCCCCGCCGCCAGGCAAGCGATGTGCAGGGCCGCCGTGGCATTGCACACCGCCACGGCAAAACCGGCCTCGCAGCGTTCGGCCATGGCTCGCTCGAAGCGCTCGATGGTCGGCCCCTGGGTCAGCCAGTCAGACTGCAACACACCGACCACGGCGTCGATGTCCGCCTGATCAAGGCTTTGCCGAGCGTAAGGAATCATGCTGGCAACCAGACACGCACCAGCGCGTCCCGGATGATCTGACGCCCGAACGAACCKGTCCGGCCTGCAATGAAAATCGAAATACCGTTGTGCATGCCTTGAATCCCTTATACCTTTTCGCCGGGCCTAGCCGAGCATCTGCGCCCAGTTCACCGAAGCACTTTCGCCCAGGGCAAAGCCCTTGCCGCTCAAGGCCAGATTGGCGTTATAGGCCTGGTCCTGGGCAAAGGCTGCCGCCCACTTGTCACGCAGCGCATCGAGGGCCTGCGGCACCTGTGGCACGGCACCCGAATGAATGACCTGTACCAGCGGTGTCCAAACGGTGAGGTAACCGGCCTGTCCGGCCCGCAGGCACAGGTCGACGTCGCTCAAGCCGTCGGCGAAGGTCACGCTATCGAGACCGTCCAGTTCGTCGAACAACGCTTTACGCACCATCAGGCACACCTTCGACACCGCCGAGTAGTTCTGCTCCAGCGCCAACCGGTGCAGGTAACCTTCGGCGTCGTGTTTTTCACCGACAAATGCTGAGCCCACACCACCGTTCATGCCGAGAATCAGCCCGGCCTGGGTGACCTTGCCGTCGCGGTCGATCAACTTGGGACCGACCACCCCGACTTCCGGACGCTGGGCGTGATTGAGCAGCGACTCGAGCCAGTTCGGGTTGACCACTTCACTGTCGGCGGCCAACAGCACCAGGTACTCGCCCTGCGCCTGCTGGCTGGCCGCGTTGTACAACGCCGCATCGCTCAGGGTCCGGTCGGCACGCAGCACGCTGACTTTCGGATGCTGGTAAGTACCCAGCCAGTCATTGACCTCGGCCGACTGATTCGGATTGAGTGCGATCAGCACTTCGTACTGGATGTAGCGGGTACGCAGCAACACAGCTTGCAGGCACTGTTGCAGCGCAGCCAGGTCGTCCCCGGCCGGCAATATGATCGACACCAGCGGGCGCTCGGTGTGGCGGTAGTCAATCTGATAAGTGCCAGGCACTGCCGACGTGATCTTGGCCTTGTAGCCACGATTGCCCAAGTGGCGCAGCAACGCCAGGCGCTCATCGGCGTTTTCTTCCAGCACCGGTGCCCGGCTGATCAGCAACGGTTCGTCCAGGTGGGCCAGCCCGTTGAGGCCGCCCTGCTCGATGATACGCAGCAGCAAGTCGAACTCCAGGGCCTTGCTGAAGTCAGGCTGGTAGCCGCCGACTTCCATGAACACTTCCCGCCGGATCAGCCAGTGACGCGCCATCAAGGCCGGCAGGCTTTGCAGCAAGTCAAGATTGAAGCCAGGGCGGAACACGTCCATCAGTGCGCCTTCGGCGGTGCGCTGGATTTCGTCGGTGGCGACGGCGCGACAGTCTGCCGCGGCGAGCAATTCCAGGCTGGCACGCAACAGACCACCGGCGGTGAACTCGTCGCCGGCTTCAGCCAGCAGCAGCCAGTCGCACGTCGACTGACGCGCGCTCTGGTTCAGTTTGTCGACGTAGTTGCTTTGGGTAACCCGGACAAAGTGCAGGGTGTTCTGCGCCGTGGTCGCCGCCGGCGCTTCACCGGTGGTGAAGACCACGATTTTGAACGCCTTGCTGTGGCCTTCGAGCAGGCTGTCGAGGCTGACCTGCAGCTTGTCGATATCGTTATCCAGGTCCAGCAGGAAAATCCCGAACTGCGGGCCACCGTCGTTGGCCGCCAGGTGTTGGGCAATCGACTCGGCCTCATGGGCATCGGGCTGACGGGGCGCAAGCCACTTGAGCAAACGACCGGAGAGCATCTTGTCGAACGTCGCACGATTACCCTCGACCGACACCGCCTCAAGACGTGCCGCCCAGTCGCGCAGAGTCTGCGCCTCTTCGTCTTCGCCCAGCAGCTCCAGCTGAGCCACCAGACGCTTGACCACCGCGCGATTGAACACGTTGCTGTCGTGGGCCTGCCACAAACGGTCGACCACACTTTCCGGCGTATCATTGTTACGCGCGAGCATCAGGTTCTGCTGACGGGTCCAGATACCCTCCAGGCCTGCCAACTGAACACGACCGGCCGGCATGGCATGCAACAGGAATTCGAACTGAGTCAACTGATCGAAAAACTGCTGATTGTAGAACGGCATTTCGACGTACTGCTTGGGGCCGAATCGGCGCACAGGGCCTTTCTCGACGCTCGTCCAGGCGGACTCGATAATCAGCTCGGTGGTCAGTGCGCGACCGGTGCGCAAGCTATCGGCCAGGGCTTCAAAGCTTTGCAGCGCGAACTGCCGGCCTTGCTCCGGGTCTTCGTTTTGAACTTGAGTCGGCAGCCCGAAGAGGAAATCGGCAAAGGCCTCGCGCTCGGCGACCGTCCTGGCATCGGTATGAGCCAGCGTGTGGAAGATCTCGGTGTTGTGGTCCGAATACCCGTAGTTCATCTCACGCACGACATACGGGATCGGCAGAATCCGCGCCTTGCCCCGCGCCAGCATGTAATACGTGTGACCGATTTCCTGCCATTGGAAGGACGTATCCTGAGGCATCACCTGATACCAGTCACGTACCAGGTCGGTGCGTTGTACGGCATAAAAAGGCGGCAGGTACTGGTGCATGTAATCGAGCACACGCTCCTCGGCGTGCTCGGACGAATAGTCTTCGCAGACCTTTTTGTCACGCCGAAAGTAGCTGACGCTGTTGGGTTGCGACAGGTACATCATGCTGTAACCGTGGCACAGGCCGTAGTCGGGATTGGCCTCCATGAACGCCACGGCTGCGCGCAGGGCGTCATGCACATGGAAGTCATCGTCGGCGGCGAACACCATGAACGGCGTGGTCACTTGCTCCACGCCAAAGGCCAGCTTGGCGCGAACGCCCCAGTAGCCAAACTGCGGGACATGCTGGTAATCCACATTTTCAAACTGCCCGGCCAGGCTTGGCTGGCCTTCGTTCGAAGAGTCCAGCACCAGAATCCTGCAAGGCAAGCCACTGTAGAAACGTACCGCCCGGCGCAAAAATGCCGGCCGCTCGTGAGACATCAGCACCACGGTCAACTGTTCGTTGAGTGCCAACCCGTGTCCAGAATTGTTCCTGCCTTGCATACCTTTCCCCACAACGGCGTATCGCCGAAAAAACCCAACGATGTCTTGTCGATTACCGCACGCGACGCAAATAGCCATCCGGCGCGACGGTGATCAGCAGCTTGCTGTGAATGGCCTGGTCGATTTCAAAGTCGCGGTTTTCTTCCAGGTAGGCCCATACCGCGGTTTTCGGGTTGTCGCCCTTGCCCCACGGGCGGTCCGGGAAGGCGTCTTCGGGCATGTCTTCCACCACGGTATCCATCACCACGCAGTAGCTGCCCACCGAGGTCATCGGCGCATAGGCCCGCAGCTCTTCGAGTACGTGCTCGTGGGTGTGGTTGGAGTCCAGAACCACCAGCACTTTCTTGCCTTCGACGCGCTGGCGAACCTGTTCGACAATCGCCGGATTGATACTCGAACCCTGGATCATCCGGATCCGCTTGCTCATCGGGTGCGCTTCGATTGCCTCACGGTTGTGCTGGCGGATATCGATGTCGACGCCCAGCACTTCGCCATGGCCGATCAGCTCCAGCATCGAGGCGTAAAACACCAGCGAGCCGCCGTGGGCGATACCGGTCTCGACGATGATGTCCGGCCGCAGCGCCCAGATGATCTCCTGCATGGCGACCATGTCCTGGGGAAACTGAATGATCGGGCGGCCCATCCAGCTGAAGTTGTAGGTGTACTTATGTTTGGCGGTGGTGCCAACCCAATCCAGCGAGGTGGCTTGCAAGGCTTTGTCCTGTTGCAGGCCTTCGATGTTCTCTTTTACTTCTTCACGAAACTGCTCATGAGGATTCATTACAGACTCTCCGGAAATTAGTCGCGGTGGTTACTTGAAAACCCGACCGTCTTGAAAGGAAGCAGGATTGGTCTTGATGGTCCTGGCGGGGCTGCCCACCACAACCGCATAGTCTGGAACGTCCCTGGTCACCACGGCGCCCGCACCGATGGTGACCCAACGACCGATGCGCAATCGCGGCAGGATCGTGGCGTTGGTGCCGATGAAGGTGCCGTCACCGATCTCGACACAACCGGCAATGCAGACACCCGGTGCCATGAACACCGAATGGCCGACCTGCCCTTCATGCCCGACGACGCTGCCGGCACTGATACTGGTGTTGTCACCCAGGCTGACTTGCGCCTGCAGGATCACGCCCTCTTGCAGATAGGTGCCGACGCCCATGGTGATCATCGTCAGATCGATGCCCGGGTGGATGAAGTTGCCCAGGGTGCCACCGGCCTCGACGATCTCGCAGGTGGTCCGGTAACGCAGCGCCGTGCTGCCGGTGATCAAATTGACAAAGCGTGTGTCGGGGCCTTTCAGCTCGGCCACCTTGTCGGTACCACCCACCACCGGCACGCCATGAAACAGCGTGCCTTGCTTGGCCGGATCGTTATCGAGAAAGGCGAACTGCACGTCCGGCTGGCTGCGTTGCAGGGTGAGGATCATCCGTACCGCTTCAGGATTGGCCGCCCCCAGCAGGTAAACCTTCATAGCCGGGTCCTTTTGAGTACCAGCGCGCGCAGCACCTCGATGACCCGGTGCTGATCGTCATCGGTCATGTCGTGGTAACTCGGCAGATTGATCGCGCGCTCCGGCAGTGCATGCGCCACGGGCGAGTCAGCCGTCAGTTCGCTGAACATCGGCAAGGACGACAGCGGCCAGAAGAACACCCGCGCATCGATATCGGCGGCCTGGAAGGCGGCGATCAACATCTCCCGCGTGATCCCCAGCTCGCGGTCAAAGACCACGGTGGGCATCCAGTAACCGTTGCGCGCATGTTCGGGCTCAGGGTTCATGGACAAGCCCGGCAACGACGCCAGCGCCTCGGCGTAGTGGGCGAAGATCGCACGCTTGCGCTCGATCAACTCGTCGATCCGCTCGACCTGTGCGCAACCGACGGCCGCTTGCAGGTTGCTCATCTTGTATTTGAAACCGAGGAAATGCGGCCAGAACTGTTTGCTGCTGCCCGCCACCCGGCCATGATTGGACAGGGTCAGTACGCGGTCATACAGGGCCTTGTCCGACGTCACGAAGATCCCGCCTTCGCCGGTGGTCATGGTCTTGGTGCCGTGAAAGGAAAACGCGCCGAACGCCCCCAGCGAACCGGCGGCCTGACCGCGCCACTGCGAGCCAATCGCCTCGGCGGCGTCTTCGATGACCGGCAGGCCAAACTCGCGACCGATGGCCAGCAACGCATCCATGTCGCAGAGATTGCCGTAGAGGTGCACCGCCAGAATCGCTTTGGTTCGTGGGGTGATCGCCTGGCGAACCTGCTGCGGGTCGAGGCACCAACTGTCGGCCAGCACGTCGACGAACACCGGCGTCGCGCCCAGATAGGTAATGGGCGCGGCCGAGGCGATCCAGTTGGTATCGGCGAGGATCACCTCATCGCCGGCACCGATGCCCAGCGCCGCCATGCCCATGTGCAGCGCACCGGTGCAACTGGACGTGGCAATCGCGTACGTCGCACCCACGTGCTCGGCAAAGGACTTTTCGAAGCGCGTCAGGTACTCGTAGCAGCGCTCTCCCCAACCATGGCGGACGGCATCGAGTACGTAGTCAGCTTCCAGCTCGCCGACACTGGGTTTGGTGTAATGAATTCGGCTCATCGAATGATCAACTCGGGAATGGCAATGACAAAACGACCGTCCCATGCACGGATGCCGGCAAAAGCCTGGGTGATCTCATCCAGCAGGTTCCACGGCAGTACCAGCACGTAGTCCGGTTTTTCGATGTCGATCCGGGCCGGCGACACGATCGGAATGCGGCTACCGGGCAGGTATTTGCCTTGCTTGTGCGGGTTGGCATCGGCCACCCAGGCCAGCAGGTCCGGCTTGACCCCCGCGTAGTTGA
This sequence comes from Pseudomonas sp. P5_B3, assembly GCF_056400405.1. Classification (NCBI taxonomy): domain Bacteria; kingdom Pseudomonadati; phylum Pseudomonadota; class Gammaproteobacteria; order Pseudomonadales; family Pseudomonadaceae; genus Pseudomonas; species Pseudomonas sp. P5_B3. The sequence continues at coordinate 22,280 of NZ_JBFULI010000014.1, forward strand.
GTAAGGTATTGCCCTTGGCGGCGGCGCCGTAGCCGACCACACGCTTACCGTCAGCCTTGGCCTGCAACAGGAAGCGCAGCAGTTCGTGCTTGATGCGTTCGGCCGCCGGGGCGAGGGTCGCGTAGTACTCGGGGGTTTTCACCCCAGCGGCGAGTTCGGCCTGCAACTGCTGTTGCACCGCCGGCAGCACTTCACGGCGTTCGCCGTCCATGCGCTGCACGAACACCCGCAGCGAGCCGCCATGGGTCGGCAACTGGCTGACGTCGAACACTTCAAGGCCGTTGCGCGCGCAGAGGGTTTGCACGGAGGTCAACGACAGATAGGAATAGTGCTCGTGGTACAGCGTGTCGAACTGCTGGCCGGCCATTAGGGTCAGCAGTTGCGGAAACTCAAACGTTGCCACGCCGGTCGGTTTGAGCTGGGTCGCAAAACCACCGAGAAAATCGTTGATGTCCGGCACATGCGCCAGCACGTTGTTGGCAGCCATCAGGTCGGCGCCCCAGCCTTCGCTTTTCAACTGCGCGGCGGTGTCGCGACCGAAAAACAGTTCACGAATCTCCAGGCCTTTTTCCCGCGCCGCTTGCGCGGTGCTGCGGGTCGGCTCGACGCCCAGGCAAGGGATGCCGCGCCTGGCCACGTACTGCAACAGGTAACCGTCGTTGGCGGCGACTTCCACCACATGGCTGTCGGCGTTCAGGCCGAAGCGTTCGACCATCTCGGCCACATAACGCTCGGCATGGGCCAGCCAGGTGCTGGAGAACGAACTGAAATAGGCGTACTCGGCATCGAACAGGCTGTCGGCGCTGGTGTAATCCTCGGTTTGCACCAGCCAGCATTGCTGGCACACGGCAACCTTCAGCGGCACCCATTGTTCAGCCTGTTCCAGCTGGTCGACCCGCACGTAGGCATTGGACGGCGGCGAGGTGCCCAGGTCGATCAGCGGCAGGGTCAGCGCAGTGGCGCAACCACGGCAGTTCATAGACGCACTCCGGCGAAGTGTTCATCGAGCGCTGGATGACTGGCATCGCGCACCGACAGATTATTGACAGGCAATGGCCAGGCAATCGCCAGCCGTGGATCGAGCACCGACAAACCACCTTCGTGTTCCGGCGTGTAGTCGTTGCTGTGCAGGTAAAGCAGCTCGGCGTCGGCGCTCAGGGTCTGGAAGCCATGGGCGAACCCGGCCGGAATCAACAGGCTGCGGCCATCGCCGGCACGCAAGTGTTCGGCGTGCCAGTGCAGGAAGGTCTCGGAGTCGGGGCGCAAATCCACCGCGACATCCCAGACTTCACCGCGCAGGCAGGTGATCAACTTGGCTTCCGGCGCGCGGGCATTCTGGTAATGCAGGCCACGCACGCTGCCGCGTTCGCGGGTGCAGGAGTGATTGATCTGGCGGATATGAAACGCCTGGCCAAACGCACTGAGGCTGCCCTCGCAAAACAACCGGGAAAAGTGCCCGCGCTCGTCCTCGAAGCGTTTGTGCTGGACGCTGAACAACCCGTTCAACGGCAGCACCTTCAACAGAAACTCGCTCACAACGCGCCTCGGTACAGGTTGAGCTGCTGCAGGGTGACCGTGCGCATGTCGTCACCGGTCTGCCACGCCAAATGCCAATCCAGGGTCTGAGTCAGGCATTGCTGCAACGACCAGCGGGGTTTCCAGGCCAGCAATTGACGAGCGCGACTGCTGTCCAGGCGCAGCAGGCCTGCTTCATGCAGGTCACTCGGTTCGATCCGCAGACCCCGCGCTTGAGGCCAACGATTGGCGAGCAACTCGACCACTTCGCCGACGCTGCACATATCTGCCTCACTCGGGCCGAAGTTCCACGCTCCGGCGAATTCCGGACCTTGCTCATACAGCCCGGCAGCCAGTTGCAGATAACCGGCCAGCGGTTCCAGTGCGTGCTGCCACGGGCGCACTGCCAGCGGATAGCGCAAGGTCACGGGCTCGTCCGCCGACCATGCCCGCAGCACGTCGGGAATCAACCGCTCCGGGGCGAAATCGCCACCACCGAGTACGTTGCCGGCACGCGCCGTGGCCAACGCCAGACCATGCTCGGCATGCTTTTCAGGCGCAAAGAATGAGGCGGCATAGGATTGCGCGAGCAATTCGCAGCACGCCTTGCTGCTGCTGTAGGGATCGTGACCGCCCAGCGCTTCGTTTTCGCGGTACGGCCACAGCCATTCCTGATTGGCGTAGACCTTGTCAGTGGTCACCAGCACACAAGCACGCACGCCGCCGACCTGACGGATTGCTTCGAGCAGGTTGAGGGTGCCCATGACGTTGCTGGAGTACGTGCCCAACGGGTCGCGATAACCTTCGCGCACCAGCGGCTGTGCCGCCAGGTGCAGGACAATTTCCGGCCGGGTCTCGGCGATCAGTTCCAGCAAAGCGCCCAGGTCACGCAAGTCGCCGCGCTGATCATTGATGCCTTCATGCACCCGCGCCAGTTCGAACAGACTCGGCTCGGTGGACGGGTCGAGGGAAAACCCGCTGACTTCGGCACCCAGGCTTTGCAGCCACAACGTCAGCCAACTGCCCTTGAAACCGGTGTGGCCGGTGACCAGCACCCGCTTGCCGCGCCAGAATTGCGGGCTCAGTCCCATTGCTTCCATGGGGCCTCCCCGCTCTGCCACAACGCCTCGAGGTGGTTTTTGTCACGCAAGGTGTCCATCGGTTGCCAGAAACCATCGTGCTGGAACGCCATGAGCTCGTCGCGCTCGGCCAGACCATCCAGCGGCCCGGACTCCCACGAGGTCTCGTCGCCTTCGATCAGCGGCAACACCTTGGGCGAGAGGACGAAGAACCCGCCGTTGATCCAGCCACCATCACCGCGTGGCTTTTCGGTGAAACCCAGGACTTTGTCACCATCGCGATTGAGCGCGCCATACCGGCCGGGTGGTTGTACCGCGGTGACGGTCGCCAGCTTTCCGTGCTTGAGATGGAAATCCACCAATGCACCGATATTGAGGTCCGACACGCCGTCACCGTAGGTAAAGCAGAACGCCTGTTCGTCTTCGAGGTAGCGTCGGGCGCGGCGTAAACGGCCGCCGGTCATGGTCTCTTCCCCTGTGTCGATCAGCGTGACGCGCCATGGCTCGCTGTAGTTCTGGTGAACATCCATGCGGTTGTTACGCATGTCGAACGTGACGTCGGAGGTATGCAGAAAGTAGTTGGCGAAGAAGTCCTTGATCGCATAGCCCTTGTAGCCAAGGCAGATCACGAAATCGTGGATCCCGTGAGCGGAGTACTGTTTCATGATGTGCCAGAGAATTGGCTTGCCGCCGACCTCGATCATTGGCTTGGGCTTGAGGTGCGACTCCTCGCTGATCCGCGTACCCAGGCCACCCGCCAAAATAACTGCCTTCATCCCCTTCCTCTCTTGTTCGTCACAGGGCTCAGCCAAGCTGTATCAAGCTTTTTCGGGCCATCCGGGTTAAACCTGCCGCCGTTCAGGGCACGTCCGGGCTCACCGGAAGTGCTCGTTTTATGGCGATATGAGGGGGACTTGCAGGAAACGCGCCAGCTATTTCAATCCGCTACCGGGCAAAGCGCAGCGGCCACTTCGAGCCAAGTCGCAAAGTCTGGCGGCAAAAAAAAGGCAGGCGACTCAGCGTCGCCTGCCCGGTCGGGATGGTTGCGGACTGTCAGTCCGCCAGCCAGCCATTTTCCCAGTAGCGTAAATTGTCGCCGCGCAGCACGTAGTCACGCAGCACGATCTCGCGCAACTCATCACCCATGCGATAGCTGGCGTCCGGATCGGCCAGGTGCATGCGGATCGCTTGCAGCCATTCATCCGTAGAGTTGGTCTTGATCCGGGTGCACGGCAGGTAGCCGCGATAGGCCTCGGTGTCGGTGCAGATCACCGGGTAACCGCAAGCGCCATACTCCAGCAAGCGCAGGTTGCTCTTGCAGTCGTTGAAAATGTGGAACTCCAACGGCGCCAATGCCAGATCCAGGTTCAGGCTGGCCAGCTTGGCCGGGTAGACGTCCAGCCCGATCACCCCATGAAACTCATGCATGTACGGGCGCAGATCGTCCGGGCACATGCCGAAGAACACCCAGTCGACTTCATTGGCCAGTTCGCGAACCACATCGGCGATCACCGCCAGGTCACCGTGGTGGCTGGTGCCGCCGCCCCAACCGACCCGGGGCTTTTTCGACGTGCGGCGCTGACTGCGCAGATCGGTCCACAAGTGCGAGGCCAACATGTTGGGCACTACGCGAATGTCGTGATGCATGTCCGACAGCGCATTACCCAGCGGTTCGGTGGAGACCACCACGCGATCGCACATGCCGATGGCGCGCCGCACCAGTTTTTCCATTTCGTCCTTGCCCGGCATATTGCGGATATGCGCATTGCGGTGCGGAACGTTGATCACGAAGTCATCGAGCTCATAAATACGTCGCGCGCTGGAGTATTTTTGCAGGCTCGGGATTTCGTTGATCGGACCTTCGGAATAGCGCCCCTGCAGGATGATCACGTCAGGCGAATGACGCTCGACTTCGATGATGGTCGGCAGGTTGTAATGAATGCGTCCGTGCGCCCTGCCGGCGGCCTCCAGCTCGATCAGCGGTTGCGTGACCCGGTAATGGCCGATGGCGGACGCATTGACCGGCAACGCGAGAATCTTCGGCAGCTGAGCCTTGGAAAACGGGCTCCAACCGGAGCGCAGGCCGGGCTCGAGACTGAAGCTCGCCCCACCCAAACCTTGCAGCGCCAGGTTGGCGTTGTAGGCCGGATCACGGGCCACTATCGGCAGCCAGCGTTTATAGAAAGCTTCCTGCTCCTGCTCGCTCCGGGCCTGGTCACCCTCTTGCGCAACCACCGCCGGCTGCGCACCCAATGCCAGTTGCGCGTGAGGCGTCCAGACCACCAGATAACCTTCCTGACCGACGCGCAAACACAGGTCCACTTCGTTGAGGGACTGCGCCAGGTCCTGTTCATCCAGGCCACCGACTGCATCAAAGACAGACTTGCGCACCATCAGGCAATCGCCGCCGACCGCACTGAAATTGTGAGCGACCTGCAAGCGGTACATGTAGCCCGCTGCGTGCAGCGTCTCACCATGGAACGGCACCCCGGCCGGCCCTTGCAACCCGAGTATCAGGCCGGCATGCAGCACGCGGCCATCGGGGTTGAACAGCTTGGCGCCTACCACGCCGACTTCCGGACGTTGCGCATGATTGAGCAGCTCGCCCAGCCATTCGCCCTGGGTGATCACCGTGTAGGGGTTGAGCATCAGAACGTAGTCGCCAGCGGCCTGCTGCGCGGCGAAATTGCGCACCGCCGCCGCATTACCCTGCAACTCGCAGCGCAGCACCCGGATCCGCTCGCTGCCCAATTGCGCCATGCCGGCGAACCAGTCAAGCGCCTCGGCGCTCTCGCTGCCGCTGTCCACCAACAGCAACTCGTATTCGCCGTAGGCCGTTTTCTCCAACAGACTCTCGACACAACGTTGCAATGCCAGGGTCTGGTCCTTGCTGACGATCACGATCGACACCAGCGGCCGATCAGCATGCCGATAGTCGACTCGATTGAGCAGCGCCGAACTGCCCTCACGAATGTCGTGGGCGACTCCCAGGCGCTGCAAGTGTGCCTCGAGCAACCGCGGATTGGTGTCCATCACTTGCGCCTGCGACAGCCATTTGGCCAGGTCGAACGCCGACTCCAGCAGCACCTCCGAAATGTGCCCGACCACGTGCGTGCCAGCACTCTCGACCATGCGCCACAACACATCGTGAGGCGCCAGTTCGCCGTACGCCGAATCGAACCCGCCCAGCGCCAGGAATTGCTCGCGCTCGAATGCCAACGCTCGCCCCACGTAGGGATAGCTGCGCATGAGGTCCAGGTTGAAATCCGGTTTGAACGCAGGCTCGGCCGACTCACCCTGATGCAGCCCACCTTCGTCGCTGTACAGGCAGGTCAGCGTGCGCGACAACGCAATCCGCTCGGCCATGACCAGCAATGCCGGCGCCACCAGGCGATCACCGGCGCGCAGCAGATAGAACCAGCCAATGCCCTCCAGTTGCGGCAACAGGGTGTTGATCTGCTGCTGCCAGTCGTCCTGCAACGGCAAGCGGAAGACTCGCTCGTCCAGCTCGGCTTCAGTGCAAGATGCCGACAGCACCAGTGTCAGTTCAGGGGCGTAATCCTGATCCGCCAGCGATTGCAGGGTAAGCTCCAGCGCCGAACGGCTGCCTTGCTCGTCGATGATGACCGGAACGATTTTGGGTCTGGATGGCCAAGCCTCCAGCGTATCCGTCAGCAACTCGCGCTGACCGTCGGTAAGCGTGCGGCACGCCAGCCACTGGGCATACAGTTGCGCAAAACTGACACTGGCGATGCCGACATGCCAATCCTGGGTGGTCTGCTTGGTGCCCAGGGTCCTGCTCAGCGGCAACTCTTCCCAAACCCGCGGTGACTCGTCCACTTTCGTCAGTGGCACATAGCGCACCCAGCCCTGGGCCGGCGCAGATTCGCCGCCACGGGCCTTGAGCATCTGCGACAGCCATTGCCGCTCGGTTTCGGCCGCGTCTTTCATCGACTGCTGGCTGCTCAGACGTTCGGGGTACAGGCGCTCGACGCCGAGCACATGATTGGACACCGCCAGATTGCCGCGCCGCATCAGGCAGACGTACAAGGCAAAGTCGAGGGTCGCGACGAAGCAATGGCCGGGCTGCGTCAGTGCCGGGAACAGCTCGAGCACGTCAGCCCGCCGGAACATCGCGTTGCTGAAGCCGCCGAGGATGTTGACCGGGAAGTTTTCGAAGATCGCCAGCAGGTCCTCGCCCTTGAACACTCCGCCCACCGGGGACAGCGGAGTGTTTTCGAGGCGCGACGGCAGTGGCATGTCGTCGGCATCCCAGAGCAGGCGCTGGGCCACGACCAGATTGACGTCGGCACAATCGATCAGCACCTGGGCCTGACGCTCGATGCAGGCCGAGAACAACTGATCGTCATCACACAGAATCTTGATGTACTCGCCTTGCGCCACTTCCAGGCAGGCTTGCAGGTTACCCACCAGCCCCAGGGTGCGCGGGTTACGCACATAGCGCACGGTCGCGCCCTGCTCAACCACCGAAGCCACGAAGTCTTCGATCTCGTGACCGCGACTGTCATCGCAAACGATGATCTCCAGATTGCCGTAGCTCTGGTTCACAGCCGTGTGCAAGGCACGACTGAAAAAGCGAGGATTGAAGGCGGGAATGACCAGGCTGACAAGCGGAAGTGAATTCACGGCGGGCTCACAGGCGGCGCGAGCCCGCCCTGAAAAGCGAGCCCTTTGTTACCGCAAAAAAGACGATAAATACTGAAGGGGCAAGGCTATCGGGCACCTGCGCGCCCGACCACCGTCAGATCTTGTTGAACAGGCCCAGCTGGGAAATCTTGCTGAATGCCAGCTGCGCCGCCTGCAACATGGTCTGCTGCAAGGTCAGGCGAGTCATGACTTCGGCCGGGTCCGAATCGCGAATCGACGACTGGCTCGCTTTGTTCGCCAGGGTCAGGCTCTCGTTGGTCGCAGCCTGGTTATCCAGCGCCTGACCGCGAGCACCTATCGTGGTGATGGCCGAGCCGATCTGGTTGGCCGCACTGTCGATGTTGCCCATTCCCGACTCCATGGTGCCCAGAAATTTCTGCTTGGCCACCGGGTCGCCATCGATTGGCGTGTTCAGCGCGGCGATCATCTGGCCCAGAGTGTCGAGCACGTTCTGGGTCTGATGGTTGTTGGACTGAATCACGAACTGGTCGCCGGACGCCGGGGCGCCACCGCCCAGGGCAAACGTCACACCCGCAGCAGTGGCGTTGCCGCCGGCTACGGTGCCCGACGACACCGGCTTGCTGTCGGCAGTGATCGGCGCGGCATACAGGTCGAAATTGGTGGCGCTGGTGAACTTGAGGATCGCCCCGCCCGACGGGAAGGCGTTGGTGTAATCCGTCGGGTTGGTCACGCTGGAACCGGTGATGACCGCGGTCGACGGGTTACCGGCGCTGCGCGAGGTGTTGAAGGTGTCCGACGTGGAAGACAGATTGAAGCTGTGACCGGCGATCACCGCATCCGGGTTGGTATCACCGGGTTTGAGGTTGATGTTCAGCTTCAGGTCGACGCCACGGAAACTGACCGTCTGGTTGGCACCGTTGGAGTTGCTGATCAGGCCGTTCTGACTGGCTTCGGCAGTCACGTCGTTGCCCAGCGAGTCGGTGATCTTCAATTGGGTGCTGCTGAGGAAACTGACGGTGTAGGGCTGGCCGCCCGTGAACTTTGCGTTGTAGGTAGAGCTGGTGCCGACCGTGCCGTTGGACAACACCACGCGACCGTCATCCACCGCCGGCGCGGTCATGGTGGTCTGGGTGCGACTGGTGTTGATGGTCTGCTGGAACGCACTCCAGCCAGTGGTGTTGGTCCCGACCGTCATGCCATCGCCAATGCCAAGGTCGATGGTGGTCTGGTCACCGTTGTAGCTGTAGGTGCCGTCCGAGTTCTGCGAGTAAGGCGCGGTGTCGGTTTTCGAACCGGAGAACACATAGTTGCCGTTGGCATCCTTGGCGTTCATCAGGCCCAGCACTTGTTGCTGGATCTGGCCCAACTCCGACGCATAAGCCTTGCGGTCCGCGTCGGTGGCAATGCCGTTGCTGGCGGCGAGGGCCAGTTCCTTGGCGCGCTGCAAAGCAGTACCGATGGAGTCGAGCGTCGTTTCCTGCAGGCTCAACGCATTCTTGGTGGTGTCGATGTTGGTGCCGTACTGTTCAAGCATCGCGCTCTGCTGACCCAGCTCCAGCAAACGACCGGCGCCGATCGGATCATCGGCGGCGGTGTTGATGCGGGTCAGGCTGCTGGCTTCGTTGCTGGTAGCGATGGCCTTGTTGAAGTTGCGCTGGTAGTTGGCAGCGGTGATTTCGTAATACTGGGCGGTGGAAATGCGCATGAATTACGACTCCTTAAAGGCTGTTGATCAGCGTGGTGAAAATTTCCTGCGCAGCCTTGATGATCTGCGAAGACGCGGTGTAGTACTGCTGGTACTTGACCAGGTTGCCGGTTTCTTCATCCAGGTCGACCCCTGAGTTCGAATCCCGCGCCCCTTTGGCGTTGTCCAGGATCGCCGTGGTAGCGTCGCTGTCGGACTTGCCCTGGGCAGCCTTGGCGCCGACGTTGGTCACCAGCTTGTTGTAGGCATCGGTCAGGCTGATGCCCTTGCTCGCCGTGCCGGTGTCTACGGTCTGCCTGGTTTGCAGACCGACCAGTGCCTGGGCGTTGCGGTTGTCCGAAGACGCCGCGCCGGTCAGGTTGATGGTGAAGCTTTCGCCGCTGGCAGGCGTGGCGCCGACCGTGGTTTGCACGGTGAAGGTCTTCTGCACGGCCGGGGTGACACTGGTGTCCATGACCGGCGCACCGCTGGCATCGACCATGCCCACTTTCAGGTTCAGGGTGTTGCTCTGGCCGGGAACGATGTTGCCGGTGCCGATCGAGTTGCCCTTGGCATCGACCATGTTGTAGCTCTGGCTACCGCCGCTGGCCGTCCCGAACACCAGCTTGACCGGCGTCGAGTACTTGAGCGCGGTCTGCATTTCTGCCTGGGCCGCCGGGTTGTAGATATCGATGGTGCTGGTCAGCGTCGGCTGGGTGTAGGTGCCGGTGTTGTTGGCACTGGTCACGCCGGTCAAGGGTGCTGCGGCAGCGATTTTTTTCGGGTCGCTGAGCACGGTCTGGATACTGGCCGCCGCGCCGCGGGTCGGTGTCACCTTGAACGAATCGCCGGCGCTCAACGCACCGCCATTGAGGCTCAGGCTGAAGCCGTCGATCACCGGGACCGGGGTCGTCGTGGTGCTGAACGCGCCCATGTCGGTGCCGTCAGAGCGCTTGACGGTGTAGTCGGTGGCGCTGGTGAACGTCACCTGATAGTCGCTGGTGGTCAGCTTGCCGGTGTCCTTGATGGTGACATCCAGGTTGCCGGAGCCGGCACTGTTGCCCGCCGCCGCAATGCTGCGCTGACTGACCAGGGCGGCACTGTTGATGTTGTTGAAGATCGCCGCGCCGAAATCACCGTTCTTGTCGATCCCTTGCGCCTGCTGGCTGTTGATCTGGTCGGCCACCACCAGCGCCACGCGCCCCAGCTCATTGAGCGAAGGGTCGAGCACTTCCTTGCGGTAAGTCAGCAGGCCACCGATCTCACCGCCGCTGACCACCGAGGTCACGTCGATGGTGCTGGAGCCACGGTTGAGCTGCAGCGCCATGCGCGATGGATCATCCTTGCCCGGTACGGTTTGCAGCGTATTGGTGGTGTTGCCGACCACCAGTGGCTGACCGCTGCCGATGTAGATGTCGTAGCTGTTGCCACGCTCGACCACCTGGGTACCGACCAGCTCGGACAGTTGGCGCACGGCTTCGTTGCGCGAGTCCAGCAGGTCGTTTGGCTGGTTGGTGCCGGTGGAGAGTTCGGAAATCTTCTGGTTGAGCGTGGCAATCTTGGAGGACAGCTTGTTCACCTGGTCCGCCATGTCCCCAAGATTGCCATTCAGGTTGGTGTTCTGGTCATTCAACTGCTTGGCAATCGAATTGAAGCGGCTGGACAGAGCCTGGGCACCGGTCAGCACCGACTGGCGCGACGTGTCGTCGGTGGCCGACGTCGCAACGCCCTGCATCGACGTGAAGAACTTTTGCAGCACACCGGTCAGCCCGGTATTGGTATCGGAAAGCGTGGCGTCCAGCGGTGTGGCCTGAGCGTTGTACGACGCGGCTTCACTGTTGAGCGAAGTTGCGGTACGCAGCTGCGAATCGAGGTAGGTGTTATACACGCGGCGCACATCGGCCAGCGTCGTGCCGGTGCCGATAAACACGTTGCCGTACTGAATCGAGCCTTTGGTGCTCTGCACAGACTGCTGGCGCGAGTACCCGGCGGTGTCGACGTTGGCAATGTTGTTGCCGGTCGTCACCAACGAGTTATGGCCAGCACTGAGCCCCGACATCCCGATATTGAGCAAACTCATGATTCAGACCTTATACCTTGTGCCTATAAAGGCGTGGTGGAAACGCCTGCCGCAGCGTAGTTCTGGTAACTCGTCATCTGCCTGGCTATCTGCGAAATCTTGCTTGCGTAGTCCGGGTCGGTTGCGTAACCGGCCTTCTGCAACTCGCGTACAAACTGTTCTGGGTTATCGGCCGACTTCACGACATCTTGATAGCGATTATTGGTCTGCAGCAAAGTCACAAGGTCATGGAAACTGTCCTTGTAGGAGTCGTAGGAGCGGAACTCGGCCGTCTCCTTGACCATCTGCCCGTCCCTGAATTCGCTGGTGATCGCCCGCGCCGAATTGCCCTGCCAGCTAGTGCCGGCCTTGATGCCGAACAGGTTGTGGCTGCTGCTGCCATCCTGCTGGCGCATGACCGACTTGCCCCAACCGGTTTCCAGGGCCGCCTGGGCCACCAGGTAACGTGGGTCGACACCGATCCGGGCCGCAGCTTCCCTGGCCATCGGCAACATGGTGTTGACGAACTGGTCGGCGGAACTGAAGGCTTTCTTCGCCGGCGCCAGAGGAATCTGCGCCATGGCGCGACCGTAGATCTGCATGCCGCCGCTGGAGGCTTGCTGCGCGCTGGCCAGCCAGTCGCCGTTGTACAACGGACCGGTACCGGTGGTGGTCGTGCGTTGCGGCAATTGGGTTGCGTTGACTGTTACTGCGGCGGTCGTCGCCGAAGGCACCAACCCGGCCAACAACCGATCTGCCAATTTCGGCGGCAGAGCCAAGCGCCGCTGATTGATCAGCGCCATGTCATTGCGATGAGCACCCTCGCCTGCTTCCTGCGACGCATGAACCGATCGCGAAGCCCACAATGGACGCTGTCCATTGACTCGCGACAGCGGCCCGTTGATTGCGACCGTGCCTGCCGCCACCGGCGTTTGCACGGCTGTCCTGGCTGCCTCTTGCCTGGCCAGCGACGCGGCGGCCGCCTCGCCCGGCGCCAATGGCTTGTTCTTCGACATCTGGCGCATCAACACGTCAGCCAGGCCGATACCACCGCCCTCGCGGGACATGGAAACGGCCAGTTGCTGGTCGTACATTTCCTGATACTGCTTGGCCGCCGGCGTGTTCAGCGGATTGTCCTGCCCCAGCGCTTCAGTGGCCGAGCGCATCGACTTGAGCATCTCACCGAGGAACAGCGATTCGAACTCCTGCGCCACCTTGCGCATGTTGCCGTCGCTGTTCTTGTCGCCGACCTTGAGCTGACTCAGACGATTGAGGTCCGAATAGGAGCCCGAATCGCTGCTGCTGACCAGACCGCTCTTGCGCATATCCACGATGGCCGTCCTCAGATCACGATCAGGTCGGCTTGCAGGGCGCCTGCCTGCTTCAGCGCTTCGAGGATGGCCATCAAGTCACCCGGTGCCGCGCCGACCTGGTTCACCGCCCGCACGATCTCGTCGAGGGTGGTGCCCGGGCCGAACTTGAACATCGGCTTGGCTTCCTGCTGGGCATTGACCTTCGAACGCGGCACAACCGCTGTCGTGCCATTGGACAGAGGGCCGGGCTGGCTGACGATCGGGTCTTCGGTGATGGTCACGGTCAGGCTGCCGTGGGTCACGGCGGCCGGGGAAACCTTGACGTTCTGGCCGATCACGATGGTGCCGGTACGGGAGTTGATGATGACTTTCGCCACCGCCTGACCTGGATCGATTTCGAGGTTTTCCAGGATCGACAGATAGTCGACCCGCTGGCTCGGATCGAGCGGCGCGGTGACGCGAATCGAACCGCCGTCGATGGCCTGAGCCACGCCAGGGCCGAGCATGTTGTTGATCTTGTCGACGACGCGCTTGGCGGTGGTGAAGTCGGAACGGTTGAGGTTCAGCGTCAGGCTGTTGCCCTGGTTGAAACCGCTCGGTACCGCACGCTCCACCGAGGCACCACCGGGGATGCGACCGGCCGACGGAACGTTGACGGTGATCTTCGAGCCGTCTCGCCCTTCCGCATCGAAACCACCGACCACCAGGTTGCCCTGGGCCACCGCATAGACGTTGCCGTCGATACCCTTGAGCGGTGTCAGCAGCAAGGTGCCGCCACGCAGGCTCTTGGAGTTACCGATGGACGAAACGGTGATGTCGACCTGTTGACCCGGCTTGGCGAACGCCGGCAAATCGGCACTGATCGACACGGCCGCGACGTTCTTCAACTGCACGTTGCCCGAACCCGGCGGCACCTTGATGCCGAACTGCGAGAGCATGTTGTTGAAGGTCTGCAGGGTGAACGGGGTTTGCGTCGTCTGGTCACCGGTGCCGTTAAGCCCGACCACCAGGCCGTAACCGATCAATTGGTTGGAACGCACGCCGGAAATGCTGGCGATGTCCTTCAGGCGCTCGGCTTGAACGTTGAAGGCTGCCGACAGCATCAAGGCGGCCACCATAAGGTGTTTGAAGTTCAACATGCTCAACTGGAAAGCCACCTAGAAAGGGAACAGCGGGCTGAGGAAGAAACGGTCGAACCAGCCTGGCTGACTCGCATCGGCAAACGAACCGGTGCCCGAGTAGGTGATGCGCGCATCGGCGACACGGGTCGACGACACGGTGTTGTCGGTAGCGATGTCATCGGCGCGAACCAGGCCGGCAATCCGCACCAGCTCATCGCCGGTGTTGAGGGTCATCCACTTTTCGCCGCGTACCGCAATGATGCCGTTGGGCAGCACATCGGCGACGGTCACGGTGATCGAGCCGGTCAGGGTGTTGCCCTGGGCTGCCTTGCTGTCGCCCTTGGTCGCGCGGTCGCCTTCATAGCTGGCGTCCAGACTCAGGTCACCACTGCCAAACGGATTATTGGTGTTGGGGGTGGAGCCGAACAACGAGGTCAGGCCGATGTTGGCCTTGCTGTTCTTGCCAATTTGCGAGTTGGCGTTTTTGCTGGCCTGGGTCCTTTCGTTCAGGGTGATGGTGATGATGTCACCGACCCGGAACGCCTTGCGGTCGCTGTAGAGGTTCTGTTCGAAACCGGCCTGGTAGATCGAGCCGTTGTTCGCCGCCGCCGGCAACGGCGTGCGCGGCAACACCGGAGCGTAGTAAGGGTCATTGGGCTTGGGCGTCGCAGGCACGCAACCTGCGAGCGCGGTGATCCCACTCAGTGCCAGAACAGATACAAAGCGATTCATGACCCTACCTCACGGTGTTGCAGGCAGCCTCATGGCCGCCCCATAGACTTGATTACAGATTCTGCGTTACGAACGAGAGCATCTGGTCGGCGGTGGAGATCACCTTGGAGTTCATCTCGTAGGCGCGCTGGGTGGTAATCATGTTGACCATCTCCTCAACGGTGCTGACGTTGGACGTTTCCAGGGTGTTCTGCAGCGTGGTGCCGAAACCGTTCAGGCCCGGAGTGCCGACTTGCGGCGCGCCACTGGCGGCGGTTTCCAGGAACAGGTTGTTGCCCACTGCCTGCAGGCCGGCCGGGTTGATGAAGTCGGCGGTTTGCAGGTTGCCGATCACCTGGGCAGCCGGGTTGCCGGCAACGGTGATGGACACAGTGCCGTCGCGACCGACCGTGAAGGTCTGCGCGTCGTTTGGAATGACAATCGCCGGCTCCAGGGCAAAGCCGCTGGCGTTGACGATCTGGCCGTTGGAGTCCAGGTGGAAGGTACCGTCACGGGTGTAGGACGTGGTGCCGTCCGGTTGCAGGATCTGGAAGAAACCGCGACCGTCGATGGCCATGTCCAGTGGCTGCTCGGTGGTTTGCAGGCTGCCGGCGGTGAAGTTTTTCTGGGTGCCGACGATGCGCACACCGGTACCCAGTTGCAGACCCGACGGCAGTTCGCTGTCCTGGGTCGACTGGGCGCCTGGCTGGCGCTTGATCTGGTAGAGCAGGTCCTGGAACTCGGCGCGGTCACGTTTGAAACCCGTGGTCGACACGTTGGCCAGGTTGTTGGAAATGGTGGTCAGGTTGGTGTCCTGGGCGGACAGACCTGTTTTGGCAACCCATAGAGCCGGAAGCATTCGATTCTCCTCGTGCGCCTGTTTTACGGCGCGACGTTCTGGTAATTAGCTGATCTGCAAGACCCGAGCCATGGCCTGGTCATCGTCTTTGGCGGTGTTCATCATCTTGATGTGCAGTTCGAACTGCTTGGACAAAGCCAGTACCGAGGTCATCTCTTCCACGGCATTGACGTTGCTCGACTCGAGGAACCCGGACACCAGCTTGACGCCGGCATCGGCCTGCGCCGGCTTGCCGTCCTTGGTGTGGATCGAACCATCCAGGCCTTTGGTCATGTTCTTGAGGTCCGGGTTGACCAGCTTGATGCGGTCGACTTCAGCCATCACCCGGGGACCTTCGCCCATCGCGCGGATGCTGATGGTGCCGTCCTCGCCGACTTCGATCTGCTGCTCCGGCGGCACGGCAATCGGCCCGCCATTGCCCATGACCGGCATGCCGTTGCCGGCGCGCAGCACGCCCAGGGCGTCAACGTTCAGGCTGCCGGTGCGCACGTAGCTTTCACCGCCATCGGGAGTCTGTACGGCAATCCAGCCGTTGCCTTGCACGGCAACGTCGAGGTCGCGGCCGGTTTCCACCAGTGAGCCAGGGGAGAAATCGGTGGCCGGGCGTTCGGACATGGCAAACGCACGCGCCGGAAAGCTGTCACCGAACACCGGCATCGAACGGGCCTGCTCCAGGTCTTTCTGGAAGCCGTTGGTGGAGATGTTCGCGAGGTTGTTGGCATGAGCCTTTTGCGCCAGTGCATTCTGGCTGGCGCCGGTCATTGCCACATAAAGGTACTTGTCCACACTCTTTCCTCTGCCTGCCGGACGTTTGCCGTCCACTGCTGTACTGCTGAGCCATAAGCAATTTGCAGACCAACTTGTTTTTGGCGGCGCCAGGCCCGGCAAACAAAGGACTTTGGGGATTCAGAGGGGATGAGGGATTTGTATCGGAGACGAAAAACCGGCGGTGTCATGCCGGTGGGTGGCAAGGATTGACCTTGGGCCATGGCCACAACCGCCATCGCGAGCAAGCTTGCTCCCACAGGGTTATTAGGTGATCACAGATTGTGTGTCCGCCGATGAACCATTGTGGGAGCGAGCTTGCTCCGGGCGGCGTTCCGACGATGAGGCCAGCACAAACGCAGCAGGCCTCAGCTATGACTCAGTCTTGCCCACCTCATACTCACGCAACTTGTTGGCAATGGTGGTATGCGAAACACCCAACCGCTTGCCCAGTTGCCGGCTACTCGGATGCTCGGAATACAGCCGCTCCAACACGGCTTTTTCGAAACGCCCGACAATTTCATCCAGTCCGCCTTCGAGCGAAAAATCGCCAAGGGGCTGGCGCACGCCATAGTCCGGCAAACGAATGTGCTCGGCCTTGACCGTGCCGCCGTCGCACAGGGAAACCGCCTGGAACAGCACATTCTCCAGTTGCCGCACATTGCCCGGCCAATGGTAGTGGCTGAGCCGTTCCATGGCCGCCGGGGCCAGTTTCGGCAACGGGCAACCAATCTGCCGGCTGGCCTGATCGAGGAAGTGCTCCACCAGCGGCGTCAAGCCGTCGAGGCACTCGCGCAGCGGCGGAATGTGCAGCGACAACACATTCAAGCGGTGATAGAGGTCCTGGCGGAACTCACCGCGAGCGCACAGCTCGGACAGGTCGACCTGGGTCGCGCAGATCACCCGCACGTCGAGGTAGACCTCTTCATCGCTGCCCACGCGACGGAAGCAACCGTCCTGCAGGAAACGCAGCAGTTTCACCTGCAAGCGCGGGCTCATTTCCCCGACGCCATCGAGAAACAGCGTGCCGCCCGCCGTCAATTCCAGCAGCCCGAGCTTGCCCTCGGCTCGCGCCCCTTCAAAGGCACCAGGGCCATAGCCGAACAATTCCGTCTCGGCCATGGATTCCGGCAGACCGGCGCAATTGAGCGCCATCAATGGCGACTGCCCACGAGGACTGGCCAGATGGCAGGCCCGCGCCAGCAACTCTTTGCCGGTGCCGGTTTCGCCTTCTATCAATAGCGGTGCATCGAGTGGCGCCATGCGCCGGGCTTCGCGCACCACCGCGGCCATGACTTTCGAGCTTTGGAAGATGCTGTCGAAGCCACGCAATTCCTGCTTGCGCACGTTGTAGATGCGCTCGCCCACCCGGTCGGCGCGGTGCAGCGTCAGCACCGCACCGGCCATGGCTTCACTGTCGTCATGCTCCGATTGCAGCGGCGCGATGTCGGCCAGGAACACGTCACCCTTGACCTTGACCCGCAGCCCGTTGATCCGCGACTTGTTGGCGCGCACCAGTTCCGGCAAATCGAAATCTTCGGCGTACCGCGACAGGGGAATCCCCGGCACCTCGTCGACCCGCACCCCGAGCAACTGCGCCGCCGCACGGTTGGCCGCGACGATGGAGCCGCCCATGTCGATCGACAGCACCGGAAACTCCAGCGCACCGAGCAGTGCATTGAGCTCCATGTGCCGACGCTCGCTGGGCATCAGCCCTACACGCTTGACGCCAAAGACCCCGGCAATCGCTTCGAATTTCGGACGCAAGGCCTGGAACTGAATGTTGATCAGGTTCGGGCAATGCAGGTAGATGGCGTTGCCATGCTCACCGCCCACCTCACCGCGGGCCACGTTGATCCCGTACTCCACCAGCAGATTGAGAATGTCGCGCAGGATGCCGATGCGGTTCTGGCAATGGACTTTGATACGCATAAAAAAGACCTGATAAACGATGATTGACCTGTGGGAGCCAGCCTGCTGGCGATGGCGTCGCATCAGGCCCTATTGATGTCGAATGACACACCGCTATCGCCAGCAGGCTGGCTCCCACAGGGTTAGCGCCCGACTTTTCTGATTAGGCGCTCAGATAGTCGTCAAGATTATGTGACAGATGTAGGGCTTTTCCCACCCGCCAATCTCAACATCTGCGCGACAACGGCCGATACGTAACGAAAACTTTACGATAATTGAGGGGTTTCGCCGCACATGACGCCGGGCACCTGCTGCAACAGTGCAATCCTTGGAGTACTTCTAGGTCCATAGCAGTACATAACAAGAACGAAATCCCCTAGCAGGAGAGCAGCATGAAGCAGACGCAATACGTGGCTCGCGAGCCCGATGCGCAAGGTTTTATCGACTACCCCGCCGAAGAACACGCGGTGTGGAACACGCTGATCACTCGTCAACTGAAAGTGATCGAAGGGCGTGCGTGCCAGGAGTACCTGGACGGTATCGAAAAACTCGGTCTGCCCCACGACCGCATTCCTCAACTCGGCGAAATCAACAAGGTCCTCGGTGAAACCACCGGCTGGCAGGTTGCCCGGGTTCCCGCACTGATTCCCTTCCAGACCTTTTTCGAATTGCTGGCCAGCAAGCAGTTTCCGGTGGCGACCTTCATTCGTACCCGCGAAGAACTGGACTACCTGCAAGAGCCGGACATTTTCCACGAGATCTTTGGTCACTGCCCGCTGCTGACCAACCCGTGGTTCGCTGAATTCACCCACACCTACGGCAAACTCGGCCTCAAGGCGACCAAGGAAGAGCGCGTGTACCTGGCGCGGCTGTACTGGATGACCATCGAATTCGGCCTGGTCGACACCCCGCAAGGCCAGCGCATCTACGGCGGCGGCATTCTGTCTTCACCGAAAGAGACCGTCTACAGCCTGTCGAACGAGCCTGAACATCAAGCCTTCGACCCGCTGGAATGCATGCGCACGCCTTACCGCATCGACATCCTGCAACCCCTGTATTTCGTTCTGCCGAACCTCAAGCGCCTTTTCGACCTCGCTCACGAAGACATCATGGGCATGGTCAAGCACGCGATGCAGATGGGTCTGCACACACCGAAATTTCCGCCAAAGGCTGCGTGAACCGCGACTTTTGCTGACAAGTGAGTCTGTCAGTCACCGTCGCTTTGGTTTAGCGTGACGGTACTGTCGACCGATATAAAAACACTCGATTACGGGAAACACATCATGTCCACTTTGAACCAAGCCCATTGCGAAGCCTGCCGCGCCGACGCCCCACAAGTCAGCGATGAAGAACTGCCGATCCTGATCAAGCAGATCCCGGACTGGAACATCGAAGTACGCGACGGCGTCATGCAGCTGGAAAAGGTCTTCCTGTTCAAGAACTTCAAACATGCCCTCGCCTTCACCAACGCCGTTGGTGAAATCTCCGAGGCCGAAGGCCACCACCCGGGCCTGCTGACCGAGTGGGGCAAAGTCACCGTGACCTGGTGGAGCCACTCGATCAAGGGCCTGCACCGCAACGACTTCATCATGGCCGCGCGCACTGACGAAGTGGCGAAGGATGCTGAGGGGCGCAAGTAATGCATTTCGACGCCATCGGTCGAGTGCCTGGCGACCCGATCCTCGGCCTGATGGAGGCCTACGCGCAGGACCCGAACCCGCGCAAGTTCGATTTGGGCGTGGGTGTCTACAAAGACGCCCAGGGCCTGACGCCGATTCTCGAGTCGGTGAAACTTGCCGAGCAGCGCCTGGTGGATCGTCAGTCCACCAAGACCTACATCGGTGGCCACGGCGAGCCCGCATTCGGCAAGGCCATCAATGAGCTGGTGCTGGGCGTCGACTCGAAGCTGATCAGCGCACAACGCGCCGGCGCCACCCAGACTCCGGGCGGCACCGGGGCTTTGCGCCTGAGCGCGGACTTCATCGCCCAATGCCTGCCGGGCCGTGGCGTGTGGTTGAGCAACCCGACCTGGCCGATCCACGAAACGATTTTTGCGACAGCCAAGGTCAAGGTCAGCCACTACCCGTACGTGGGCAGTGACAACCGGCTCGACGTCGACGGCATGCTGGCGGCGCTCAATGAAGCGCCCAAGGGTGACGTGGTGTTGCTGCACGCCTGCTGCCACAACCCGACCGGATTCGACCTGTCCCAGGATGACTGGCAGCGGGTGCTGGAGGTCGTACGCAAGCGCGAACTGCTGCCACTGATCGACTTCGCGTATCAAGGATTCGGCGATGGCCTGGAACAGGATGCCTGGTCGACCCGGCTGTTCGCCGCCGAGTTGCCGGAGCTGCTGATCACCAGTTCCTGTTCGAAAAACTTCGGCCTGTACCGCGACCGTACCGGCGCGCTGATTGTCTGCGCGAAAACCGCCGACAAGCTCACCGACATCCGCAGCCAACTGGCCAACATCGCCCGCAACCTGTGGTCGACGCCGCCGGATCACGGTGCGGCCGTGGTCGCGACCATCCTCGGCGACCCGGAACTGAAAAACCTCTGGGCTGACGAAGTGGAAGCCATGCGCCTGCGTATTGCCCAACTGCGCAGCGGTCTGGTGGAGGCGCTGGAGCCTCACGGTTTGCGCGAGCGCTTTGCGCACATTGGCGTGCAACGCGGGATGTTCTCCTACACCGGCCTGTCGCCGGAACAAGTGAAGAACCTGCGGGATCATCACAGTGTTTACATGGTTAGCTCAGGACGGGCTAACGTCGCAGGCATTGATGCAACGCGCCTGGATTTGCTGGCTGAGGCGATTGCCAAGGTTTGCAAATAACACCACCAAACCCTGTGGGAGCGAGCTTGCTCGCGATGAGGCCATAACATTCAACATCTCTGTTGACTGTCAGGCCGCCATCGCGAGCAAGCTCGCTCCCACAGTTGTTTCTGCGCAACTGTTATCGATCTGTCTATACAACCCCATCCGTCGAAACAAATGGATATAAAAGTCTGTTTGTCATTTTCAGTGCTGTATCCTGCCCAAGCTTTTTTTAAAGCGCGGATCTACCAGATCTATCAACAGACTTAGCGAGGAGCGCGACCATGCACGAGATTCCTAATCTCCCCTTCCCAAGCCTGCACGAACCTGAGCAGACGACCACGCAGCAAGCCGGAGCCCAACAGCCCGAGCCGAAAGAAGCCACTGGCAGCCGCCAGGCTGACAGAGAAGACTGAAACACCCGCCGTACAGACCGTGTGGAAAGCGCTAACATGCGCTTTCCACACTGCCTGAAAGAGTCTTTACCCATGACCGATGAATTCAGCGAAGCGCAGGCCAGCGTCCTGATCGGCACCGCCGAGAAAATGATCGAGATCTGGAATCGCCTCTCCCCCGAGAAACAAGCCGCCTTGCTCGCCCGCTTCGGCACCCAGGAAAATGCGCTGGCCGCCCTGGTCACCACGCAGCTGGTCGCTCCCGTCAAACCTGAATGACAGCGCCCGGCAAATAGTTTTACTTTTTCACAACCTGCGACCGTCCACACCGCTATCATAAGCAGCCTATCTATCCTGCTTTACCGTGGACCTTTACCCATGCCTGAAAACCAGCGCCCCCTGGCGGTCACGCTGCAAGTCGTTTCCATCGTCCTTTTCACCTTCATCGGCTACCTGAACATCGGCATCCCCCTGGCCGTATTGCCCGGTTACGTCCACAGCGACCTGGGGTTCGGCGCGGTGATCGCGGGCCTGGTGATCAGCGTGCAATACCTGGCCACCCTGCTCAGCCGCCCCTATGCAGGGAAGATCATCGACAACAAGGGCAGCAAACTGGCCGTGATGTATGGCCTGGCCGGTTGCGGCTTGAGTGGTGTGTTCATGTTGATCTCGGCCTGGACCCAGAGCCTGCCGGCCTTGAGCCTGTTCAGCCTGCTGATCGGCCGTCTGGTTCTCGGCAGCGCGGAAAGCCTGGTGGGCTCGGGCTCGATTGGCTGGGGCATCGGCCGGGTCGGCGCGGCGAATACGGCCAAAGTCATTTCGTGGAACGGAATCGCCAGCTATGGCGCACTGGCCGTCGGCGCGCCCTTGGGTGTTTTGCTCGTCCATCGACTGGGCTTGTGGAGCATGGGCGTAAGCATTGTGTTGCTGGCCGTGCTCGGCCTGCTGCTGGCCTGGCCGAAAACCGCCACGCCGATCGTTGCCGGTGAGCGCCTGCCGTTCATCCACGTGCTCGGGCGGGTCTTCCCCCACGGCTGCGGACTGGCCCTGGGCTCCATTGGTTTTGGCACCATCGCCACCTTCATCACCCTGTATTACGCCACGCAACACTGGGATAACGCCGTGCTGTGCCTGAGCCTGTTCGGCGCCAGCTTCATCAGCGCGCGCTTGCTGTTCGGCAACCTGATCAACCGCCTCGGCGGCTTTCGCGTCGCCATTGCCTGCCTGTCAGTGGAAACACTCGGGTTGCTGTTGCTGTGGCTGGCACCAGATGCACATTGGGCTCTGGCGGGAGCGGCGCTGAGCGGTTTTGGCTTTTCGCTGGTGTTTCCGGCGCTGGGGGTGGAAGCGGTCAACCTGGTCCCGGCCTCCAGCCGTGGCGCAGCCGTCGGCGCCTATTCGCTGTTCATCGACTTGTCGCTGGGGATCACCGGGCCGCTCGCCGGCGCCATTGCGGCCGGATTCGGGTTCGCTTCGATCTTCCTGTTCGCTGCCTTCGCCGCCTTGAGCGGATTGATACTGAGCCTTTACTTGTATTGGCAGGCGCCAAAGCAACGAGAAACGCGGGATGTCCGTTAGAAATCGACCTTGCCGCGCCCGGCCTTGATGTTGCCTCGCTTGCTCTTGGACTCGAGGCGACGGGTCTTCGAGCCGAGTGTCGGCTTGGTCGGACGGCGCTTTTTCTCGACCTTGGTGGCACTGAGGATCAACTCGGTCAGCCGCAACAGTGCATCGGCGCGGTTCTGCTCCTGCGTGCGGTACTGCTGGGCCTTGATGATCAACACACCGTCGCTGGTGATGCGGCTGTCGCGTAGCGCCAGTAGCCGCTCCTTGTAGAACTCGGGCAGGGACGACGCCGGAATGTCGAAGCGCAGGTGCACGGCACTGGAGACCTTGTTGACGTTCTGCCCACCGGCGCCCTGAGCGCGAATGGCCGTCAACTCGATCTCGGCATCCGGCAGATGCACGTTGTTGGAAATGACCAGCATGAAAAAAAATCCGTAAACAGAGTGGGCAGGATACGCCATTTCGCTGCCGCGTATTGACCCTGCCCGGAACAACTGAATGAGATTCAGCTGTTTTAATGCCTTACATTCGGGAACATATCCAGCCAGCGTCCCAGGTCACTAAAAGCCTATCCTGAGTTTTGAATGGAATTCACCCCACCGAACTCTGGAGTTCATTAGCCAACAATGAATATCTATATAGTGTCTGCACACCCGGAACCCACGTCATTCACCAACAGTCTGGTAACAACCGCGAGCGATACGTTCGAAGCCCAGGGACATCGTGTCAGGGTCAACGACCTGTATGCGCAGAACTTCGATGCCTGCGAGCACGCCCGACACTTTCAGCAACGCAAGGACAGCCAGCGCTTCGACGTACAGGCCGAGCAGCGCTTCGGTTACGAGAACGGAACCTTGCCCGCACAGGTGGCGCAGGAACTGGCGGCCATTGACTGGGCCGATCTGCTGGTTATCCAGTTTCCCCTGTGGTGGTTCGGCGCCCCCGCAATGCTCAAGGGCTGGATGGATCGAGTATTGGTTTACGGCGGCCTTTACTCGAGTGAACAGCGCTTCGAGCAAGGGGTATGCCGAGGCAAAAAAGTACTTCTGTGCGTCACCACCGGCTCATCGGCAGACGAGTGCGCGCCCAATGGTCGAGAGGGCAACACCCATATGCTGTTATGGCCGATTCAGTACGCCTTCCGTTACGTTGGCTTCGAGGTGCTCCAGGCTCACCTGATTCACGGCATCTGGGCGGGTTGCACGGCAGCCGGGCGTGATCTTGAGGAGGAACTGCAACGCTACCGTTCGCACTGTTGCAACATCGATCAAGCAGCGGTACTTCCCTTCAACTCGCCCGATGACTGGGACGAACATGGCCAGTTGAAACAGGGCGCGCCGAGTTACACGCCTTTTATTCAACACAGTCATAATTAAAATTCGCTGAACATTACGTCCAGGCAACTATTCTTACCCGCGAGCCTTACAACTTCATACAACAAAAACCCGGCACAAGGCCGGGTTTTTGTTATTGCTCGATGCCTTTAGTTAACAGCAGGCGTGGCATTCGACACGTGCTGTGCACTGCGCTTGTTCTTGATCCAGTAGCAGACCCACATGAACACCAGCCACACTGGAATCGCATACACCGATGTCTGAATCCCCGGAATCAACAGCATCACGCCAAGGACGAACACCACGAACGCCAGGCAGATGTAGTTGCCGTACGGATACCACAGGGCCTTGAACAGCGGCGTCTGTTTGGTCTTGTTCATGTGCTGGCGGAACTTGAAGTGCGAGTAGCTGATCATCGCCCAGTTGATCACCAGGGTGGCCACCACCAGCGACATCAGCAGTTCCAGCGCGTTTTGCGGGATCAGGTAGTTCAGCAGTACCGCGATCAGGGTCACGGCGGCCGAGGCCAGAATCGAGCGCACCGGCACGCCGCGCTTGTCGATCTTCGCCAGACCTTTCGGCGCATCGCCCTGCTCGGCCATGCCCAGCAGCATGCGGCTGTTGCAGTAGGTGCCGCTGTTGTACACCGACAACGCCGCAGTCAGGACCACGAAGTTGAGGATGTGCGCGGCGGTGTTGCTGCCCAGCATCGAGAACACTTGCACGAACGGGCTGCCGCTGTAGGAATCACCGGAGGCGTTGAGGGTGGTCAGCAAGCTGTCCCACGGGGTCAACGACAGCAGGATGACCAGGGCACCGATGTAGAAAATCAGGATCCGGTAGATCACCTGGTTGATGGCTTTCGGGATCACGGTTTTCGGCTTGTCGGCTTCCGCTGCGGTGAAACCGAGCATTTCCAGGCCGCCAAAGGAAAACATGATGAAAGCCATGGCCATCACCAGGCCGCTGACGCCGTTCGGGAAGAAGCCACCGTGGGACCACAGGTTACTGACCGCCGCTTGCGGGCCGCCATTGCCGCTGACCAGCAGGTAGCTGCCCAGGGCAATCATGCCGACGATCGCCACGACCTTGATGATCGCAAACCAGAACTCGGCCTCGCCGAACACTTTGACGTTGGCCAGGTTGATCGCGTTGATCAGCACGAAGAAGGCCGCTGCGGAGACCCAGGTCGGGATGTCCGGCGCCCAGTAGTGGATGTATTTGCCGACCGCAGTCAGCTCGGACATGCCCACCAGAATGTACAGAATCCAGCAGTTCCAGCCCGACAGGAAGCCGGCAAAGCCGCCCCAGTACTTGTGCGCAAAATGGCTGAAGGAGCCGGCCACCGGATCTTCGACGATCATTTCGCCCAGTTGGCGCATGATCATGAAGGCGATGAAGCCGCAGATGGCGTAGCCGAGGATCATCGACGGGCCGGCGGATTTCAGTACCCCTGCCGAGCCGAGGAACAAACCGGTACCGATCGCGCCACCGAGGGCGATCAATTGAATGTGGCGATTTTTCAGGCCGCGTTTCAGCTCGCCTGATTGCGGGTGTTGTCCACTCATGAAAAGGGTCTCACGCAAGGTTTGATGATGTTCAGTAGACGTTGCTGCTCAAGAAAAGCGTTAAGCGGCACCGATCAAACCCCAGCGCAGGCACCAGGAGTTCAGCGTATTTACAACGGTCATGCGTCACCTGTTTGTTTTTATCTGCGACGAAATCGAACCCGACACGCTCGTGACGCGACGGAGTGAACAAGGCGGATAGCCTTGAGGTTTGCGCAGGTGCGCAGGAGGTCACAGGTAAAACGCGGCGCATTGTACACCTGTAACCCCCTGCTGACAGACCCGCTGGACAAGCGTGCCTATGGCCGGGATTGCCTGTGTCCGCCCCGAGGTGCTCGGGCGGCTGCAAAAAAAGGGTCAGATCCTTGCGGATCATCGACGGGAAAGGCAGGAAAACCGCCCCTCGCAGAGAGATGGAGATGGAATACGGCGTTCATTGCGCCTCCTTTTTGTTATGCACCTGCACGACAGGCATGGCGCGCATAACACCCTGCATGGAGCGGGGAAACAAGCGGGCTAGGGGGTCGGATGTAGGAAGGAAGGCGCTGACGCGTAAGAGTTTTCTTACGGAATCCAGGAGGTGGCGAATCCACGGGGTTAATCGGTGGATTTTGTCAGGTTTTCTTTACACGACGTAAATTAGCGTTTCCACATTGAAGCTCTCGGTGCGGCGACTGACGCCATCACGAGCAAGCTCGCTCCCACATTTTGATCGCGATTCTCCAAGCAAACTCATTTCCCTGTGGGAGCGAGCTTGCTCGYGATGGCGTACTCAAACACAACACAGACACAAAGCCTGGCAAAAAAAAACGCCAACCCGAAGATTGACGTTTTTTACCTGGAGTTTTCAGCTTACAGCTGCCTCACTCCGGCTTGCGACGACCAAAGCCCGGACGCTGGCCGGAACCGGCTGGTGCGCCACGGCGCTTGCCCGATGGCGTGTCACCGTCGACCAGTTTGATCCCCGGACGCTTCGGTGCAGGCTTGGCCGGGCGCTTGGTGTCGACCGGACGGTCCGCCACCGGCGTACCACGACCTTCGCCACGCTCGCTACGGCCGTTGGCCGGACGTGGCGTGCGTGGACCGCGTTCCCCGTCCTGACGGGCGGCTGGCTTGCGACCTGGACGCTCGCCTTCGATCTGCGGCTCGCGGTTTTCACGCGGGGCAGCAGGCCCGCCATTCGCTGGACGCAGGGTGCGCACGCGCTCGGTCCTGGCCATCGGCCGCGACGATTTACGCTGCATCCGGTCGAGCTTGTCCTTGCTCTTGGCGTTGAGTTGCGGCATGGCTACCGGCGTCAGGCCAACTTCGGCGCTGAGAATGTCGACTTCGTACTGGCTCATTTCACGCCAGCGGCCCATCGGCAGGTCAGAGTTGAGGAACACCGGGCCGAAACGCACGCGCTTCAGACGGCTGACCACCAGGCCCTGGGATTCCCACAGGCGACGCACTTCACGGTTACGACCTTCCATCACCACGCAGTGGTACCAGTGGTTGAAACCTTCGCCACCTGGCGCCTGCTTGATGTCGGTGAACCTGGCCGGGCCATCTTCAAGGACAACGCCAGCCTTCAGGCGCTCGATCATCTCGTCGTCGACTTCACCGCGTACACGCACGGCGTACTCGCGGTCCATCTCGTAGGACGGGTGCATCAAACGGTTGGCCAGTTCACCGTCGGTGGTGAACATCAGCAAACCGGTGGTATTGATGTCGAGACGGCCGATGTTGATCCAGCGCCCTTCTTTCGGACGCGGCAGCTTGTCGAACACCGTCGGACGACCTTCAGGGTCGACACGGGTGCAGATTTCGCCGTCGGGCTTGTTGTACATGATCACGCGGCGGACCGACTCGGCGGCCTCTTCACGCTTGATCACCTTGCCATCGATGGTGATGGCGTCGTGCATATCGACACGCTGACCAAGGGTGGCGTCTTTGCCGTTGACCTTGATGCGGCCGTGGCTGATCCAGGCTTCCACGTCACGGCGCGAGCCGACGCCGATACGGGCGAGGACTTTCTGCAGTTTTTCGCCTGCTGGGCCGATTGGCTGGTCGTCTTGCTGGTCTTTGATACTCATCTGGGCACCTCCCGGTGTGGTCTGAAAACTGGGTACTTGGGCGAAGGGATCGCCGAAGGGTCGCGAATCATACGCGCATGCGGGCGTTTGCGCATCAGAGACTAGCTGATCAATGCAAGGTTATTTGTTTTTCCGCTGACCGGTGACACGCAGCTTGCTTGCGAACACAAAACCCTGTGGGAGCGAGCTTGCTCGCGATAGCGGTTTTTCAGTCACATTGATGTTGAATGTACTGCCGCCATCGCGAGCAAGCTCGCTCCCACAGTGAATATCCATTGTTCATGAGAATTGCATCAGTCTTCGAACTGGCGGCGCTCGGCTTCGATGGCTTCCGCCAGGGCCTGGGCCTCGGCCTCTTCGTCCGAAAGCTCCGGCTCGGGTTTCGGCTGTTCGAGGGCAGCCACGGCGGCCAGGAGTTTTTCCCGGGCTTCGGCAACGCCAAGGATGTCGTCGTCCTGCTCCGGTTCAATTTCCGGCTCAGGCTCGCCTTCCGACTCAGTCTCGGGCTGCGCCGCTTCGACTTCCGGTTCGATAACCGACTGTTCCGGATCGAATTCAGGCGACGCACCATCACGCAGCAAATCGTCGAAGTCGGTCTTGAGCCCCTCCTCCATGCTGTCCAGTTCCAGCAACAGCGTGTGGAAACTGGTTTCTTCCTTCGGCTCTTCCTGCTCGGCGCTGGCGTCGGCCAACTCCTGAAGCCCGGCGGGTACGGGCGCGTCATCGAAATCGAGCACCGGATCCGGTTCCAGCTCGCGCAGTTCCGCCAGCGGCGGCAGGTCGTCGAGGTTCTTCAGGTTGAAGTGATCGAGGAACGCCTTGGTGGTCGCGAACATCGCCGGTTTGCCGGGCACGTCACGGTAGCCGACGATGCGGATCCACTCGCGCTCCATCAGCGTCTTGACGATGTTGCTGTTGACCGCCACACCCCGCACGTCTTCGATTTCGCCACGGGTAATCGGTTGGCGATAGGCGATCAGGGCCATGGTTTCCAGCATGGCACGGGAGTAACGCTGCGGGCGCTCTTCCCACAGACGCCCGACCCAAGGCGCAAATTTCTCGCGAATTTGCAGGCGATAACCCGAGGCCACTTCCTTGAGTTCAAAGGCGCGGCCATCGCAGGACTTGGCCAGAATCGCCAGGGCCTTCTTGAAGACCGGCGGCTCCGGGCGCTCGCCTTCCTCGAAGAGTTCGAACAGGCTTTCCAGAGATTGCGGCTTTCCCGAAGCCAACAGAAAGGCTTCGAGCAAGGGTGCCAGATCACGGGGTTCACTCAGGTTCATGTTTCGACTCGTTATTCGGCTCGGGCTCGCACGTGGATCGCGGCAAATGGCTCATTCTGCACCAGCTCGACCAGGGATTCCTTGACCAACTCAAGGATCGCCATGAAGGTCACCACCACCCCCAGGCGCCCTTCTTCAGCGGTGAACAGCTCGACAAACGGCACGAAACCGCCGCCCTTGAGGCGTTCAAGCACATCGCTCATACGCTCGCGGGTCGACAGCGCCTCGCGGCTGACCTGATGGCTTTCGAACATATCGCCACGGCGCAACACCTCGGCCATGGACAACAGCAGCTCTGACAAGCGCACGTCCGGCAACAGCTTGCGCGCCCGGGCTTGCGGGGCGTCAAGCTTGGGCACCACCACATCACGGCCAACGCGACTCAGCCCATCGATGCCTTCGGCGGCAGCCTTGAAACGCTCGTATTCCTGCAAGCGGCGGATCAGTTCGGCGCGCGGGTCTTCCTCTTCGTCTTCGACGGTTTCGGCCCGTGGCAGCAGCATCCGCGACTTGATCTCGGCCAGCATCGCGGCCATCACCAGGTATTCGGCGGCCAGTTCCAGGCGCACCGACTGCATCAACTCGACGTAGCCCATGTACTGGCGGGTGATTTCCGCCACCGGGATGTCGAGAATGTTGATGTTCTGTTTGCGGATCAGGTACAGCAGCAGGTCGAGGGGCCCTTCGAAGGCTTCGAGGAAGACCTCGAGGGCATCCGGCGGAATGTACAGGTCCAGCGGCATTTCCATGACCGCCTGGCCATAGACCATGGCGAAGGGCAGTTCCTGCTGGGCTCCGGCCTGACTGTCGACGGGTTCTACTGCGGACATCTAGGCCTCGACCATGAACGGCGCAGGGTCGCCGCAGCCAACGCGGATGACTTCCGGCTCGCCGTCGGCGAGGTTGATCACGGTGGACGCCTTGATCCCGCCGAAGCCGCCGTCGATGATCAGATCAACCTGATGTTCGAGCAGCTGGCGCATTTCATAGGGATCGAACATAGGGTCGGTTTCACCGGGCATGATCAGACTCACGCTCATCAACGGCTCGCCGAGCTGCTCCAGCAGTGCCAGGGCAATCGGATGGCTTGGCACCCGCAGGCCGATGGTGCGCTTCTTCGGGTGCAACAACAGTCGCGGTACTTCGCGGGTGGCGTTGAGAATGAACGTGTACGGCCCCGGCAAGTGGGCCTTGAGCAAGCGGAAAGTGCCGGTGTCGATCTTGGCAAACAGCCCCAGTTGCGACAGATCGCAGCAAATCAGCGCGAAGTTGTGCTTTTCATCCAGCCCGCGCAAACGTCGCACGCGCTCCACAGCCACTTTGTCGCCGATCTGGCAACCAATGGCGTAGGAAGAGTCTGTGGGATAAATCACCACCCCGCCCTTGCGGATGATCTCGACTGCCTGTTTTATCAGGCGCGCTTGCGGGTTTTCCGGATGAATCTGGAAAAATTGACTCACATTCTCTACCTGTTCAGACGGCGGCAATAACTGGGTCATGTTTGAATCGACACCATAGTGGTGGCAGATCCTCCGGGAGTGGCCGGTATTCACCGATCTCCGACCAGCCTCCAGGGCCATGAAAATCACTGCCGGCGCTGACCAGCAGACCGAACTCGCGGGCCAGAATGGCCAGGCTGCCCACTTGCTCGGCAGGCTGGTAACCATTGACCACTTCGATGGCGTGGCCCCCTGCTTGAATATAGTCGGCAATCAGGCGACGACGCTTGCTTCGGGTAAATTCGTAGTGCCAGGGGTGTGCCAGGCTGACCCAGGCTTTGGCTGCGCGCAGGGTTTCGACGGTTTCTTCCAGGGTCGGCCAGTGTTGCTTGACGTCGCCCAGCTTGCCAGCACCCAGCCATTTACGGAACGCCTCGGCGCGATCCTTGACGAAACCTTCACGCACCATCCAGTCGGCGAAATGCGGGCGGGCCGGCGCGTTACCGCTGTCGCCCAGCTCCTGCTGGATCTTGCGGGCGCCTTCCAGCGCCCCCGGCATACCTTTGAGCGCGAGTTTGCGGCTGATTTCCTCGGAGCGCAGCCAGCGGCCATCATGCAATCTGGCGATGGCCTCGACCAACGGCGCGGCGTTCACGTCAAAACCGTAGCCCAGGACATGAATGGTCGCGCCGCCCCAGGTGCAGGACAATTCGACGCCATTGACCAGTTGCATCCCCAGCGCGGTGGCCGCGTGGCGGGCCTCGTCAAGGCCTTCAAGGGTGTCGTGATCGGTCAGGGCCAGGACTCGCACGCCTTTCTCGTACGCCCGCGCCACCAGAACCGCAGGCGCCAGGGCGCCATCGGAGGCCGTGCTATGGCAGTGCAAATCAACATTCACAGGGCTTTGTAACCTCAAATCAGCTGGCGCTATCGCACGCCCATATGTTTGTTATTATGCCGCCACATCCTGCTTCTGGCTGCCACTGTGAAACAATTCATCGATTTCATCCCGCTCCTGCTGTTTTTCATCGTCTTCAAGATCGATCCACGGGTCGTCGACATCGCCGGCCATGAGGTCACTCTAGGCGGTATTTACAGCGCCACCGCGATGCTGATCGTCAGCTCCCTGGTGGTCTACGGCACACTGTTCATCAAACAGCGCAAGCTGGAGAAGAGCCAGTGGCTGACCCTGATCGCCTGCCTGGTCTTCGGTAGCCTGACCCTGGCGTTCCACAGCGAGACTTTCCTGAAGTGGAAAGCCCCGGTGGTCAACTGGCTGTTCGCCCTGGCGTTCATCGGCAGCCACTTCGTCGGTGACAGCCTGCTGATCAAGCGCATCATGGGCCACGCGCTGACCTTGCCGGAGCCGGTCTGGACGCGCCTGAACATCGCCTGGATCGCCTTCTTCCTGTTTTGCGGTGCCGCCAACCTGTTTGTCGCGTTCACCTTCCAGAGCTACTGGGTCGACTTCAAGGTCTTCGGCAGCCTGGGCATGACTTTGCTGTTCCTGGTCGGCCAGGGCATC
Source organism: Pseudomonas sp. P5_B3 (assembly GCF_056400405.1). Classification (NCBI taxonomy): domain Bacteria; kingdom Pseudomonadati; phylum Pseudomonadota; class Gammaproteobacteria; order Pseudomonadales; family Pseudomonadaceae; genus Pseudomonas; species Pseudomonas sp. P5_B3. The sequence continues at coordinate 53,926 of NZ_JBFULI010000014.1, forward strand.
TACCTGTCCCGCCATCTGCACGATGCCGATACCACTACGCCAAAAACCGAGGACTGACATGCTTTACGCAATCATTGCCACAGACGTCGCCAACTCCCTGGAAGCCCGCCTGGCCGCACGGCCTGCGCACCTCGAGCGCCTGCAAGTGCTCAAGGGCGAAGGTCGCATCGTTCTGGCCGGTCCAAATCCGGCGGTCGACAGCAATGATCCGGGCGCGGCGGGTTTCACCGGCAGCCTGATCGTCGCCGAATTCGATTCCCTGAGCGCCGCCCAGGCCTGGGCCGACGCTGATCCGTACATCGCCGCAGGCGTCTATGCCAACGTTCTGGTCAAGCCGTTCAAGCAAGTCCTTCCGTAACTTTCTTCTCGCAATTGCCCCCACGCGATGAACCTTGTCGGTTCRTCGCGCTCTCAATCGCTCATTATTCTCGTTTGCCTGCCGACAACCTGCCCAATACTCGTCTTGGAATCAGGAGTCGCGATGCGCAAGGGTCCGTTGTGTCTGATGTTGGTCACGTTGTCGATCGGGGCGCCCGCCCACGGTGAGGAAAGTGTCGAGGGCGGTAATTCGACGCCGCTTTCCTTGAGCGCCGGCAGCCAGATCACCGAGTTGCAGCAACGCTTGAAAGAAAGCGAACGGCAACGGGATGAACTGAGCAAACAATTGCAAACTGCCGATGGCGAACGCGAAAGCCCGCTGCTGGCCCGGTTGCGCCAGGAGAACCAGCGCTTGAAGCTGCAACTCAAGGAAGCCCAGGCCAGCAGTCCGCTGCCGCGCCTGCTGACCGACCAGCAACAATGGTTTGTCATTGGCGCCGGGGTAGCGCTATTGGCTCTGCTCTGCGGTATCTTCGCCAGTGGAGCAAGTCGAAAACGTCGACAATGGCTAAATTGAGTGAGTCATGAGCGAGCTGTTACTTATTGATGATGATCAGGAGCTGTGTGAGCTCCTGAGCAGTTGGCTGAGCCAGGAAGGGTTTCAGGTACGTGCCTGTCACGACGGCCAGAGCGCGCGCCGTGCACTGACCGAAACCGCCCCGGCGGCCGTGGTTCTGGATGTGATGTTGCCCGATGGTAGCGGCCTGGAACTGCTCAAGCAGTTGCGCAGCGATCACCCGGATCTGCCGGTGCTGATGCTCTCGGCCCGGGGCGAGCCCCTGGACCGCATCCTCGGCCTGGAGCTCGGCGCCGACGATTACCTGGCCAAACCCTGCGATCCACGGGAACTGACCGCCCGCCTGCGCGCTGTGCTGCGTCGTAGCCACCCGGCAGCGGTGTCCAGCCAGATGGAACTGGGCGACCTGTGTTTCAGCCCGGTGCGCGGCGTGGTCAGCATCGATGAGCAAGAGTTCACCCTCACTGTTTCCGAAAGCCGCCTGCTGGAAGCCCTGCTCAAGCAACCCGGCGAACCCCTGGACAAACAGGAACTGGCGCAGATCGCTCTCGGTCGCAAGCTGACCCTGTACGACCGCAGCCTGGACATGCACGTCAGCAACCTGCGCAAGAAGATCGGCCCACACCCCGATGGTCGACCGCGCATCGTCGCCCTGCGCAGCCGCGGCTACTACTACAGCCTCTGATCCCCGTATACGGGTTTGTCAGGTCGGCGGAAAACCGTCTTTACCCAAGCTTTACCCTCCGCTGACCGCCGCTGACCTTGATCTGCGTAATCTGTATTCATCCGGAACGTACCGGGAACGAGACAAGGAGATTCACCATGCGCAAGACTCTTATCGCTCTGATGTTCGCTGCTGCCCTGCCGACCGTTGCCATGGCCATGCCTGAAGGCACCGGCCCGATGGATGGGCCGATGGACGGTTCGCGCCACGGCGGTCAGATGCACGGCATGCACGGCAAAGGCCCCTACAGTGAACTGGACCTGAGCCGCGAACAGCGCGAGCAGATCCGCAAGATCATGGGCGAGCAGATGCACGAGCGTAAGCAACTGGTCGAGAAGTACCTGGAGAAACTCTCGCCAGCCGACCAGAAAGCCATGAAAGACGAGATGGCCGCTAACCACAAGAAAGCTGAAGCGGACGTGCGCGCCTTGCTGAAACCGGATCAACAGAAGAAATTCGACGAGATCCAGAAAAAACAGGCCGAACGCCGCGCCGAGTGGGCCGAGTTCAAAGCCTGGAAAGCGCAACAACAGCAAAAAGCGCAATAATGCGCTGACCCGGGACCCGACGGCCAAGCACCGTTGGGTCTGACACCACACCTATCACTGTGGGAGCGAGCCTGCTCGCGATAGCGTCAGCACGTTCAACATCAACGTGACTGAAAGACCGCCATCGTCGGAACGCCGCCCGGAGCAAGCTCGCTCCCACAGGGGTTGTGTTTGCCTGAGGATTTTCCGTGCGTTCATTGTTCTGGCGTATCCTGGCCAGCTTCTGGCTGGCCATCGCTCTGGTTGCAGGGCTTTCCATCCTGCTCGGGCACATGCTCAACCAGGACGCATGGATTCTCAGCCGCCACCCGGGCCTCAACACGCTGGCCGAACAGTGGACGCAAACCTACGAAAGTCAGGGCGAAGACGCCGCCCAGGACATTCTCCAGCAACGCAAACGCCAGTATCACATCGACGTTCAGGTGCTCAACGAAAGTGGCGACCCTGTAGTGCGCGGCACCTTCCCCAAACGTGCGGCGGCCTTTGAGGCGCGACAGAACAACAATGACCGGCGCCTGCCGTGGCGGCGTCTGACCGATGAGTTCACCAGCGAAAAAACCGGTGACACCTACCTGTTCATCTACCGCATTCCGCACCCGGAACTGGACGCCTGGCACCGCGAGAGCCTGCTCTGGCCGCTCAGTGCGCTGGGGATCGCCCTGGTGGTGCTGACCCTGTTCAGTCTGCTCGTGACCTTTTCCATCACCCGCCCGCTCAGCCGTCTGCGTGGCGCGGTGCATGACCTTGGCCAAACCACCTATCAACAAAACAGCCTGGTCAAACTGGCCAACCGTCGCGATGAGTTCGGCGTCCTGGCCAACGACTTCAACCGTATGGGCGCGCGCCTGCAAAGCCTGATTGGCAGTCAGCGGCAACTGCTGCGGGATGTGTCCCACGAACTGCGTTCGCCCCTCGCTCGCCTGCGTATCGCACTGGCGCTGGCCGAACGGGCCACCGCGCAGGAACGGGAACAGCTCTGGCCGCGCCTGACCCGTGAGTGCGACCGACTGGAGGCGCTGATCAGCGAAATCCTGGTACTGGCGCGGGTCGATTCCGATAACGCCAGTGCCGAAGAGGTGGATCTGAACGCCTTGCTTTATACCCTGCAGAAGGACGCGCAACTCGGTTCACCCGAGCAACTCGTCCACCTTGAAGCCGAGTCGCAACTGAATCTGAAGGGCTGGCCGACCATGATCGAACGGGCCGTCGACAACTTGCTGCGCAACGCCCAGCGCTTCAATCCGGTGGGTGGCCTGCCGATCGAAATGCAGGCGCTACGTCAGGGTGAGCGGATCGTCGTGACCGTGCGCGATCACGGGCCGGGGGTCAGTGCCGAAAACCTCAGCCAGCTCGGTGAGCCGTTCTATCGGGCACCGGGACAGACCGCCGCCGGACATGGCCTGGGCCTGGCCATTGCCCGGCGAGCAGCGGAGCGACATGGCGGCAGCCTGGTGCTGGCCAATCACCCGGAGGGCGGGTTCATTGCCAGTCTGGAATTGCCGTTGGTGCCGGGGGCTGTCGTGCAACCCTGATCCCGGTTTGAACTACAGAGATCTACTGTGGGAGCGAGCTTGCTCGCGATAGCGTTAGCACCTTCAACATCAACGTGACTGAAAAACCGCCATCGCGAGCAAGCTCGCTCCCACAGGTTTTGTGGTGTCAGACTTTGCCAGGCCAGGCGCTGACGAATTCGGCCAGGTCGACCTTCTCGGCCACTCGCGGTTCTTTCTGCGGCGTGCCCAGATACAGGAAGGCAATCACCTGTTCCCCCTCCGTCAAGCCAAGCCCCTTGGCCACATGGGGCGAGTAAGCCAGGTCACCGGTACGCCACACCGCACCGATGCCCTGCGCATAGGCCGCCAGCAAAATCCCGTGGGCCGCACAGCCCGCCGCCAGCAACTGCTCGGACTTCGGATACTTGACGTGATCCTGCAACCGCGCAATCACCACTACCACCAGCGGTGCCCGCAGCGGACCATTGCGTGCCTTGTCGATGGCCGCTTCGCTGATTTCTGCGTCCGAAAGCTTCGCCGCTTCGGCCAGCAACTCGCCCATTTGCTCGCGCGCCGCGCCTTCCACCGTCAAGAAGCGCCACGGCTGCAAGTGACCGTGATCCGGGGCGCGCATGGCGGCGCCGAACAGCACTTCGCGCTGTTCGGCAGTGGGCGCAGGGTCAATCAGTCGTGGAACGGAAACACGGTTGAGCAAAGCGTCGAGAGCCTGCATCGGCCACCTCCTGAAAAATTTGTGCGGCTATTCTAGCGGCAACTGCCGCAGTAGTGCCGGTTTACATGCCCTGCCTCGCGGGTAGAATGGCGCCCTTTCCACTATCAGCCGAGCGGACCTCATGGCGTTGCCGACCTTACGGATCATTGGTTTCATCATCGGCATCTTCCTGATCACGCTGGCGATCTCCATGGTCGTACCCATGGCCACGCTGGTCATTTTCGACCGCACCAGCGATCTGCCGTCGTTCCTCTGGGCCAGCATGATCACCTTTGTCGCCGGTTTGGCGCTGGTGATTCCGGGGCGCCCAGAGCATATTCACCTGCGCCCCCGGGACATGTACCTGCTGACCGTCAGCAGTTGGCTGGTGGTGTGTATCTTCGCCGCGCTGCCGTTCCTGCTGACCCAGCACATCAGTTACACCGATTCATTCTTCGAAAGCATGTCCGGCATCACCGCCACCGGTTCGACCGTGCTCAGCGGCCTGGACAGCATGTCCCCCGGCATTCTGATGTGGCGCTCCCTGCTGCACTGGCTGGGTGGCATCGGTTTCATCGGCATGGCGGTGGCGATTCTGCCGCTGCTGCGCATCGGTGGCATGCGGCTGTTCCAGACCGAATCGTCGGATCGCTCGGAAAAAGTCATGCCCCGCTCGCACATGGTGGCGCGCCTGATCGTGGCGGCGTACGTCGGCATTACCATTGTCGGCAGCCTGGCGTTCTGGTGGGCCGGAATGAGCCCGTTCGATGCGGTCAACCACGCGATGTCGGCGATTTCCACCGGCGGCTTCTCCACCTCCGACCAGTCTTTGGCCAAGTGGCCGGAACCTGCGGTGCATTGGGTCGCGATCGTCATCATGATTCTCGGTGCCCTGCCGTTCACCCTGTATGTCGCCATGTTGCGTGGTAACCGTCGGGCGCTGATCAAGGATGAACAGGTTCAAGGCCTGCTCGGCATGCTGCTGGTGACCTGGCTGGTGCTCGGCACCTGGTATTGGTGGACGACCCAACTGCATTGGCTGGAGGCGTTGCGGCATGTGGCGCTGAACGTGACGTCGGTGGTGACGACGACCGGTTTCGCACTGGGGGACTACAGCCTGTGGGGTAATTTCTCGCTGATGCTGTTCTTCTATCTGGGGTTTGTCGGCGGCTGCTCCGGCTCGACCGCGGGCGGCATCAAGATTTTCCGCTTCCAGGTGGCCTATATCCTGCTCAAGGCCAACCTTAACCAGCTGATCCACCCGCGGGCGGTGATCAAGCAGAAGTACAACGGTCACCGCCTCGACGAAGAAATCGTGCGTTCGATCCTGACCTTTTCGTTTTTCTTCGCAATCACCATCTGTGTGATTGCGCTACTGCTGTCGCTGCTCGGCGTGGACTGGATGACCGCCCTCACCGGCGCGGCCAGTACCGTGTCCGGTGTCGGCCCGGGGCTCGGCGAAACCATCGGCCCGGCGGGTAACTTCGCCACCCTGCCGGATGCCGCCAAGTGGATTCTGTCGTTCGGCATGCTGCTGGGCCGACTGGAGATCATTACGGTGTTTGTGCTGTGTATTCCAGCATTTTGGCGTCATTGACTGCTTCAGATGTTTGCATCAGCCGCATCCGGTACTCGCCGGGTGTGGCGTCGAACCAGCGACGGAAAGCGCGGAAGAAGTTGCTCGGATCGGCGAAACCCAGCAAGTAGGCGATTTCCAGCAAGGTCATGGCCGGTTGTGCCAGGTACTGCTCGGCCAGTTCACGCCGGGTATCGTCCAGCAGCACTTGAAAACTGGTGCCCTCTTCCTGCAAACGCCGTTGCAAGGTGCGCTGGGACAGATGCAGCGTCTGCGCCACCGTATCGCGCTTGGGCTCGCCCTGGGGCAACAGGCGACACAACACCTGCCGCGCCTGGTGGGTCACCCGGTTTTCGGAAAAGCGCGTCAGGTACTCGCCGGCAAAGCGGTCATGCAGCAAGGCCATCGCCTCGTTGGCCGTCGGCAGTGGCGCTTCCATGTCCGCGCGTTCGAAAATCAGCGCATCGTAAGGCGCGTTGAATAGCAGCGGTGCATGGAAGGCTTGTTTATAGGGTTCAAGGTTGACCGGCTCGGCGCCTTGCAACAGCACTTTGCGTGGATGCAACGTACGCCCGGTCAACCAGCCGCACAGCGCCAGGGCACAGGCCAGCGAAGCTTCGGCGCTTTGCCGGGTCGGCGGCAGATGATCGCCATGCACCGTCAGAATCAGCGCATAGCCTTCTTCCAGCAGCTTGAAACTCAGGTCGGCACTTTCGGCGATGATTCGCTGATAGCGCACCAGACGCTGAAAGCCTTCAGCGAGAGTCTGGCTGGACATCAAGGCGTAACCGGCCACATGAAACTGCGCCGGTCGCACCACCTTGCCCATGTTCAGGCCGATGGCCGGATTGCCGGACAGCTCGACCGCGCGCTGCCACAGCCGTGTCATGGAGTCTTGCGGGAAACGTGCATCGGGATCATCCAGTGCCGCATAGTCGAGCCCCAGCTGTTTGAACAGAACCCGACAATCCAGGCCGTCCATCTCCAGCGCTTTGACAATCCCCATCGCCCAGCTTGCAGAAGTCGTTCGTTCGCTCATGGCGTTTTCTTACATGGTGGCCGAATGCTACGGCTATTGACCGAAGGATACTAAAGTGGCGCCTATTGTCACTGGCTGATGCCATTGATCACTCTAGACTCAAATAAGCTACCCGCAGAACAACTTGCAGCAAGAACAGTAACCACAGAGATCGCTGTCGTGGAAAACGTCAAACGATTCAACAGCTTCGCAGAGTTCTATCCTTACTACCTCAGTGAGCACAGCAACAGCACCTGCCGCCGTTTACACTTTATCGGCACGACCCTGGTTATCTTGATTCTGACGCTGACCATCGGTCGCGGAGCATGGATGCTGTTGTGGGCCCTGCCACTGGCAGGCTACAGCTTTGCCTGGGTCGGGCATTTCTTCTTCGAGAAGAACCGCCCGGCAACATTCCAGCATCCCTTCTATAGCCTGCTTGGCGATTTTGTCATGTACCGGGACATGGTTATGGGGCGCGTTCCGTTCTAGCTGACTTGCGTCACAAGAGAGTTGCCGATGAATGCCAATGCCCGCTTCACCCACATGAAGGACGGCACGCAAGAAGACTGGGCGATCATTGCCGCGGACTTCAGTGCCTACGCAAGACAATTGCCAACACGGATTGTGGCGCACCTGAAGCTGCTGGAGGGTGATTTCGGTGGTTTCCCGCTGGATCGCCTGACCCACTCCCTGCAAACCGCCACCCGCGCCTGGCGCGATGGTCGCAACGAGGAGTACGTGGTCTGTGCCCTGCTCCATGACATCGGCGACACCCTGGGCTCCTACAACCACCCGGATATCGCGGCGGCGATTCTCAAGCCGTTCGTCAGCGCCGAGAACTTGTGGATGGTGGAAAAGCACGGGATTTTCCAGGGCTACTACTTCTTCCATCACCTGGGCATGGATCGGCATCTGCGTGAGCAATTCCAGGACCATCCGCAGTACCAGGCGACCGTCGAGTTCTGTGCCAGGTACGATGCGGCGGCGTTTGACCCGGCATATGACACGCTGCCATTGAGCTTTTTCGAGCCGATGATGGAGCGGTTGTTTGCACACCCCAGGAGCTCGATTTACAAGGCGGCGATGGAAGAGCATTTGCCAGCCTGACAGATCCAGCGGGACCGCTTCGCGGTCCATCGCGAGCAGGCTCGCTCCTACAGGGTTTTGCGGCGCGAGCAGATTCTGTATTCACCAAAAATCTACTGTAGGAGCGAGCCTGCTCGCGATGAGGCCCGCAGGGACACAGTGATTATCAAGCCAGCTCCGCAACCTTGGCCGCCTTCATCTGCGCCTCCCGCGCCTGAGCATCCGCCAGGCGATACAACTCGATCGTGCCATCCCAGTGCTCGATCAGCGCCGTGCACGACTCCACCCAGTCGCCGCAATTGAGGTAGTCCACCTCGCCGACCTTGCGAATCTCGGCATGGTGAATGTGCCCGCACACCACGCCGTGCAGTTCGCGTTTGACGCATTCATGGGCGATGGCTTCTTCGAAGTCGCTGATGAAGCTGACCGCTGTTTTCACCTTGTGCTTGAGGTAGGCCGACAGCGACCAGTAGCCGTAGCCATATCGTGCGCGCCAATGATTGAGCCAGCGGTTGAGGGTCAGGGTGAATTCGTAGGCCGAGTCACCGAGAAAGGCCAGCCAGCGATGGTAACGGGTGATCACATCGAACTGGTCGCCATGGATTACCAGCAGATGCCGGCCGTCGGCGGTGACGTGCACTGCTTCGTCCACCAACTGGATATTGCCCAGGATCAGTTTCGAATAACGGCGCAGGAATTCGTCGTGGTTGCCGGTGACATAGATCACCTCGGTGCCACGCTTGCTCATGGTCAACAGGCGACGGATCACGTTGGTATGCGCTTGCGGCCAGTACATGCCGCCGCGCAGTTTCCAGCCGTCGATGATGTCGCCGACCAGATAGATCTTGTCTGCGTGATAACCCTTGAGAAACTGCGACAGGTGTTCAGCCTGACAGTCCCTCGTGCCCAAATGCACGTCGGAAATCCATAGCGTCCGCACACGTTGCTTACGGGTGGGTTTGGCAACCTCGGCGCTGGTCATGGGCAACCCTCTGGACATGTTTTGTAAAGTTTGCGCTGGTCGAGTTAATGGTCCATGACAGCACCAAGTCAGTCGTGTGACAGCGCTTATCAGCCTGCCCGGGTGTAGACTGGCGGCCTGATACGGGAGACCCGCGATGAGACCGATCCTCACGCTCCGCCAATACAGCCACGACCTGATCGTCCACAGCCACGACCACGCGCAATTGGTGTTCGGGCTTTCGGGCGCCCTGGATTTCGAGGTTGACGGCCGTGGCAGTCAGGTGGTGCAGCAGAGTTTCGTGGTGATACCGTCAGGCGCTCATCATGCGTGCGGCAGCCCCAATGGCAGCCGCTGCCTGGTGCTGGATGTGCCCGGCGAACAATGGGTTGCCCAGTCGTTGGGCGATCACGCCGAGTCCAGCCGGCGCTTGCTCGACAACGCCGGCCGCCTGTCACTGGATGCCGGGCAAAGCCAATTGGTCAGTTGGCTGGCGAACAGTCCGGTCGATGATCCGCTGATTGCACAACAAGGCGCGGTGCTGCTACTGGCCAGTCTCAATAACGCCAGGCCCGAGGCCGTCGGCGGCCGGCGCCTGCCCTATGCCGCGCTGAATGCACACATCGATCAGTACGCGGCGTACCCACTGCAAGTGGCCGATCTGGCCCGGGTGGCTGGCCTTTCCAGTGCCCGATTGCATGCTCGATTCGTCGCCGAATGCGGGCAGACGCCGATGGACTACATCCGCAGCCGACGCCTGCACATCGCGGTGGGCTTGCTGCGCAACTCGGCGCTGCCCATCGGCGAGATTGCCAGCCGCGTCGGCTATAGCTCCCAGAGTGCCTTTGCGGCGACGGTGTTGCGCGAGTTCGGGGCATCGCCCGGGAAACTGCGGCGCGAGGCTGGCGACAAAAATCGCTAGTTTGCCGACAGACTTGATGGGCGATTACGCGCTTCAATGATGCCTCTGTTCATTTGTCGTCAAGGATTGCAATGACTCCCCGTACCGCCCTTGGCGCCTTGCATATCGGCGCATTGATGTTCGGTCTGACCGGCGTGTTCGGCAAACTGGCCGCCGCGTCACCGGCGATCATCGTTTTCGGCCGCGCCGCTTTTGCCGTGCTCGCGCTGGCGTTTTTTGCACGGTTCGCCAGCCAGACGCGCTGGCAGAAACTCGAGGCCGTGGACTGGCGTCGACTGCTGCTCAGCGGCTTGTTGCTGGCCGGGCACTGGGTGAGTTTCTTCATTGCGGTGAAAGTAGCAGGCGTGGCGATTGCGACGCTTGGCTTCGCCAGTTTCCCGGCCTTTACCGTGATCCTCGAAGGGCTGATCTTCCGCGAGCGCATTCGCGCCAATGAGATCGTGCTGGTGCTGCTGGTGAGTATCGGGCTGGTGCTGGTCACACCTGATTTTGACCTGGCCAGCGGCGCCACCACAGGTCTGCTGTGGGCCGTGGGTTCCGGGTTGTTGTTCGCCCTGTTGTCGCTGACCAACCGTGCCAGCTCCGGGCGCGTCCCGCCCGTGCAGGCAGCGCTGTGCCAGAACGTGGTGGTTGCCCTGTGCCTGCTGCCGGTGGCGGCGCCTCAATTGAGCGAAGTGCGTGCCATCGACTGGCTGTGGATCGGCCTGCTCGGTGTGTTCTGTACCGGTGTCGCCCACAGCCTGTTCGTCGCCAGCCTCGCGGTGATCAAGGCACGCACCGCCGCCGTGGTGTTCGCCCTGGAGCCGGTCTACGGCATCACCGTCGCGTGGCTACTGTTCAACGAAAACCCCACCCTGCGCATGTTGCTGGGGGGCGCGCTGATCATTGTGGCGATTGTGGTGTCCAGCAGGTTCTCGACTGGCACAAGCAAGAAAGCCGTTACAGCCGAGGCCGCGTCTCACTGAGTGCGGTCGTTGTGCCCCAGGTCGCGGTCCGGGTCGATCTGATCACGGACCCGCTGCTTGAGCACTTTGGCCTCAGGAAAGCCACCGTCCGCCTTGCGTTCCCAGATCTGCACGGCGTCACAGTAAATATGAAAGACCCCGCCAGTGCCTGGCACCAGGGAGACTTTGCCCAGGTCATCACCAAAGGTGCTGAGCAGTTCCTGGGCCAGCCAGGCCGCACGCAACAGCCACTGGCATTGCGTGCAATAGGTGATGACAATTTCCGGTTTGCTGACGGTCATGATGGGGCGTAACTCCAGAGTTTGACGACGCCGCTATGATAGCCCGACCGGAGGCTGCCGGGACGGCGAAGCGGGTTGCGCCTCCAATTCGAACGCAGGCTCGATCATGGCCAGAGCAGCCGACTGCTGGTTCTCGTTTGGGCTGATCACGTCCCAACTCGACACCATGGACAACTCCTCCAGGTTGAGCCGGTACTCATCGTCAGCGACGGATTCGCCAGACATCGCCAAATCCGCAACCACTGCCACCGCAGCAGCGACCGGGATGGAATGACGGCTATCGACCCGTTCAAGCTCATCGTTGGCCGGCACCCCGCCGCGATGCACTGCGGCCGGTTGCATGACGGGGGGCCACATCACTGGCTCGGTAAAGAGCTCAGCCAGCGGTTCATGCTGCGACGGCACAGCCTCTGACACTGTGTCTCGATGCTGCCAGCGGCGAAAAAACCAGCCCAGCGACAGCAACGCCATCAGCGCTGACACGCCGGCAATCGGCAGCCAGCCAATCCCGGGGTTTTCAGCAATGGCGGGGGGTGGCGTCACCGCATCGGAAGCAACGGGTTGCGTCTTTACCTTCTTGAGCTCCGCCAGTTGGGTGTGCAGTTCAGCCAACTGTTTTTTCTGGTCGGCGATCAGCTCATCCTGGCTTTGAAGCTTCGCATTGAGCTCATCGACAGTGGTTTGCAGCGAGTGGTTTTGCAGGGTGCTGGCGGCCAGTTGTTCGACAGCGGGATCAACCACGGCGACGTCCGGTTCTGGCGTCGTCTTTGTCACGGGTGACGGCGCCATGTCCGGTTGGACACGGGGGAATGCGGACGTCGGGGACCGGAAAACCGGTTCATCGGCGGCGGGAACAACGCCTGGCGCACCCGGAGGATCGATCAGCACCGTGTACTCACGCAGCAATCGCCCATTAGGCTGATTGATCTGCACGAGAAAATTCAGGAAGGGTTCACTGACCGGCTTGCTGGAGGTCACCTGGATAACGCTGCGATTACCACGCAGGACCGGAGTGAACTTCAGGTTATCGAGGAAAAATACCCGGTCGACCCCGGCACGGCTGAACTCGTCTGCCGTTGCCAGGCTCACCGACAGTTCGTTCTCCTCAAGGCCAGCCGCATCCACCAGTGCGATATCGGCACGCAGCGGTTGATTCAGCGCCGAATGCAGGGTGATTTCACCCAGGCCCAGCGCAGGCGCCCATGCCGAATAAGTGACAGCGGCCCCGGCCAGTAACCACTGAGAACCACCGCGTAAAACCAATCGCCAACACTTGAGCATGAGCATCCTTGAGATCTACAGAAACTACCCGTACGCATTCGTACATCCGTTACGAACACGATATCGCCGAGTAGTTCTTATAGTTTGCCCAATGCGGTCTCTCAAAAACCTGGCGTTCGGTTATGCCTCAAGACTTTTCAAGGTTGCCCAGGATGTGCCCGTGAACCCGCATGCACACCTTCAAGTCCGCTTCATCGACGCCTTCGAACAGTTCGTGACGCAGTTGCGTGGCAATGGTTTCAATTTGTTCGATCAGGGGACGCGCCGGCGCGCAGAGCACGATTTTCTTTGCCCGACGGTCTTCCAGCACGGCCTGGCGTTGCACCAGGCCCTGGCTTTCCAGGCTGTCGAGTAAACGGGCCAGGGTCGGGCCTTCGACGCCGACGCTTTGTGCCAGTTCTCGCTGGGTCGGTGCTTCATCGAAACGTGCCAGGTGCAGCAGCACCAGCCAGCGCGCCTGGGACAAGCCCATGCCCGCCAGACGGCGGTCCAGTTCGGCACGCCAGCCGCGGGACATCTGGGCCAATTGCATGCCAAAGCGGTGTTGATCGGTTAACGGCATAAAACACTCAAGATTAGACTGAAATAAATAAAAACTAATTATTAGTCAGCTAAGCATGAGCCTCGACTTGAGGCAAGGCTTGATCTGTACTGAATCGTTACATCAGCGCTACAGATGTCTCAAATCTCGAACTCCGACTGCAAGGCAGCACGAACGCAGTACAAAACCCCTTCCGGTACCCTGCCCGCGAACAATGCGGCGATTTCGGAAACCGCCGGCAATTCGCCTTCGCCGTCGAGAAAGGCGTCCTGCACTTCACCCATCAGGTCTTCAGGCAGATCCAGTGCCTGTTCCAACGACAACTGCTGCTTGCCAATCGCTTCGGCCAGCATGGTGTAGACGTTCTTTTCCGAGCACTGCAACTGACCGGCGATCTGCACCGGCGTCATCCCGGCCCGCGCCAGAGTGATCAGTTCGTGACGCACGTCGGCCACCGCTTTCGGCGCCTCGACCTGGCCGCCGAGCACCTCGAGGAAGGCCTCGCCGTAGCGCTCCAGCTTGCGCGCGCCGACGCCGCTGACCCGGGCCATTTCCGCCAGAGAAGTCGGCTGGCTGCGCAGCATCTCCAGCAGGGTCGAGTCGGGAAAGATGACGTACGGCGGTACGCCATGTTCTTCGGCGAGCTTGCGTCGCAGGGCGCGCAAGGCTTCCCATTGTTCGCGCTCCTCGCCACGGACCAGCTGGCTCGCCTGGCTCTTGCTGCTTTTCGCCACGGTTTGCGCCTTGAGGTCGCGGCGCAGCTCCAGGGTCACTTCGCCCTTGAGCAACGGCCGGCAACTGTCGCTCAGGCGCAGTCCGCCATAGCCCTCATGGTCGACATCGGCCAGCCCGCGAGCCACCAATTGGCGGAACAGGGAGCGCCACTCGCCTTCGGCCCTCGCCTTGCCGACTCCAAACACCGACAGATGCTGATGACCGAAATTGCGGACCTTTTCGTTGTCCTTGCCGAGCAGTACATCCACCAGGTGCCCGACCCCGTAGCGCTGACCGGTGCGGTAGATCGCCGACAGCGCCTGACGCGCAGGCTCGGTGGCATCCCAGGTCTGCACGCCGTCGACGCAGTTGTCGCAATGGCCGCAAGGCTCGGGCATGTCTTCGTCGAAGTAGGCCAGCAGCGTTTGCCGACGGCAGCGGGTTTCTTCGCACAGCGAGAGCATGGCGTCTAGCTTGTGCTGCTCCAGGCGCTTGTGGCGCTCGTCGCCTTCGGAGTTCTGCAGCATCTGCTTGAGCATCACCACGTCTTGCAGGCCGTAGGCCATCCAGGCATCCGCCGGCAGACCGTCACGGCCGCCACGACCGGTTTCCTGATAGTAGGCTTCAAGGGATTTCGGTAGATCGAGGTGGGCGACAAAACGCACGTTGGGCTTGTCGATGCCCATGCCGAACGCCACCGTCGCAACCATGATCAGGCCTTCCTCATTGAGGAAGCGTTTCTGATGGTAGGCCCGCATATCGTTGGGCAGACCAGCGTGGTACGGCAGCGCCGGAAAGCCTTGTTCGCTGAGGAACGCGGCGACTTCCTCGACTTTCTTGCGCGACAGGCAATACACGATGCCGGCATCGCTACGGCGCTCGGCGAGGAACGCCAGCAACTGCTTGCGCGGCTGCTCCTTGGGCACGATGCGATAAAAAATGTTCGGCCGGTCGAAGCTCGACAGGAAGCGCTCGGCGTCTTGCAGGTGCAAACGGGTGACGATTTCTTCCCGGGTGCGCTTGTCGGCCGTGGCGGTCAGGGCGATGCGCGGTACATCGGGGAACATTTCCGCCAACTGGCCCAGTTGCAGGTATTCCGGACGGAAATCGTGGCCCCATTGCGACACGCAGTGTGCTTCGTCGATGGCGAACAAGGCGATGTCCAGCCCCTGCAGAAATGACAGCATGCGCGGCTGGACCAGTCGTTCCGGTGCCAGATAGAGCATTTTCACTTCACCGCGGCGGATACGGGCGGCGAGGTCGCGCTGCTGCTCGGCGCTGAGGGTGGAGTTCAACGCGGCGGCGGCCACCCCCAGCTCTTCGAGGGTGGCGACCTGGTCGTCCATCAGTGCGATCAGCGGCGAGACCACCACCGCCAGGCCTTCGCGCAACAGCGCCGGGACCTGGAAACACAAGGACTTGCCGCCACCGGTAGGCATCAGGACCAGGGCATCGCCACCACTGGCCACACGCTCAATGATTGCACCCTGGCGGCCACGGAAACTGTCGTAGCCGAAGATGTCCTTGAGGACGCGTTGAGCCTGTTCGAGCATAGAAACTCCAAAAATCACCGAAACATCCCTGCAAGGCTGGTTCAGAACCCGCGATGCTGCACCGACAAATCGTAAGTGCGCATTGCATGACGCTTCACATCTCAGCCGTGACGCCAGCAGGGCATCACAAAACGCGCGAGTATACCCGAGCCCCGTCCGGCAAAGGGTGCCGCTGATAAGACACCGGCTAACCTGATTTGCAAAAAAACTGTGGGAAACCTGTGGGAGCGAGCTTGCTCGCGATGAGGCCATCACAGTCAACATTGATTTCGCCTGAACCACCGCCATCGCGAGCAAGCTCGCTCCCACAGAGATACCGCTTGACCGAACTGTATGGGGGGCAGCGCCCACAAACGGGCAAATATGCCGTGCGGCTGGCCCAAGTGCTCAAGAAGGCCTAGAATTCCCGCATCGAACATTCCCCAAGGTAGTCCTTTAATGTCCTTCGCTGAGCAACTAACCCGCCTGCAAGTCTTCCTCGACGCTGATGAACTGCATGACGAGGCGCTGGACTACGTGGCCGCCCACGGCTACCTCACCGCGCTGTCGATCTGCTCCGAAGTGGTTCCCGACCGTGAATGGATCGACGCCCTCTTCGCCGAAGAGCCGCACTACAGCGGCGAAGCCCAGCGCGAAGAGATCGAAGCCACGCTGATCGGCCTCAAGGCCCACATCGCCCGCCAACTGGCCTCCGACGAAGAGTTCGAGCTGCCGTGCGACCTTGACCTGGGCGACGATCCGGATGATTCCGAACTGCGCGGCTGGTGCATCGGTTTCATGGAAGGCGTGTTCCTGCGTGAAGAAGCCTGGTTCGAAACCGCCGAAGACGAAGTCAGCGAAATGCTGCTGCCGATCATGGTCGGTTCGGGCCTGTTCGACGAGCAACCGGAGTTCTCCGACATTGCCGCCGATGCCAACCTGATGGACGACATGATCGTGCAGATCCCGGAAGCCCTGACCGCGCTGTACCTGCTGTGCAACGCGCCAGACGAAAAACCGGCGATTCTCAAGCCACGTCACCACTAAGGTTCTGCCTATGGACAACCCCATAGGCAACCGCCCCCTGATGTTGCGCTACGTGCTGCTGGCCATCGGCTGGCTGAGCGTAGCGCTGGGGGTGATCGGGATTTTCCTGCCGGTATTGCCCACCACCCCTTTTCTGCTGCTGGCGGCGGCCTGCTTTGCCCGCAGTTCCCCGCGCTTCTATCAGTGGCTGGTTGAGCATCCCCGGCTGGGGCCATGGATTCGCGACTACCTCAACGGCAATGGCATTCCGCTCAAGGGCAAGGCCTACGCCATCGGCCTGATGTGGGCGAGCATCCTGTTCTCCTGCTATCTGGTGCCGCGTCCCTGGGCACAGGGGTTCATGCTGACCAGTGCGGTGCTGGTGACCTTCTACATCCTCAATCAGAAAACCCTGCGCAAATCCTGACCACAAAAAGCTCGGTGAGCGCCTGTCGGCCGACGACCTGCCCTCCCCCCGCAAAAACTCCACCTAAACTTCACCCATCCACACTCGAGCAGCCAGACATGGCCCGCAGTCTGCGTAGTCCAGGATGGCCAGCGCTCCGACTTCGGCTCGGCGGCTGGATGCTGCTGGCCGGTTTGCTACTGACTGCATTCAACGGGGTCCGTGCCGACCGGGATTTTTCACAGATTCTGCAAACCATTGAACAACGCTACGGCTCGCCGGGACCGGCGCGAGGCCGGATCGAAGCGTGGAGTCAAATGCTGCAGAGCACACGCGGCGCGCCTGAACCTGAGCAACTCAACGCGGTGAACCGTTTCTTCAATCAACAGCTGAACTTTCAGGACGACACGCGCATCTGGCAACAGACCGATTATTGGGCCACCCCCGTCGAAGCCCTGATCAAGGGCGCCGCCGACTGCGAAGACTATGCCCTGGCGAAATACTTCAGCCTGCGCCGACTCGGCATTCCCAGCGAAAAACTGCGCATCACCTACGTCAAGGCCCTGAGTCAGAACCAGGCGCATATGGTGCTGACGTTCTACAGCACCCCCACGACCGACCCGCTGGTACTGGACAACCTGATCGGCGATATCCGCCCCGCGTCCCAACGCAAAGACCTGCTACCGGTGTACGCCTTCAATGCCGAAGGCCTGTACCTGCCGGGCAAAAACGGCGGCCAGCGCAGCAACGACCCGAAAAAGCTGTCGCGCTGGCAGGACGTGTTGAAAAAGATGCAGGCCGAAGGCTTCGACATAGGGGACGGCTGACCGCCATGGCAAGGAGCGATGTATGACACTGCGTAAACAGCTGTTCCTGGCCATCTGCCTGTTCCTGTTGGTGGCGTTCAGCGGTAGTTTTTTTGCCAGCCTGGAAAGCTCCCGCGAGCAAACCCTCAGTCAGCTGCGCGCCCACGCCCAGGACGCAGCCACCGCGCTGGGGCTGTCACTGACCGCACAGGTCGATGACCCGGCCATGATGGAGCTGATGGTCAGCTCGATTTTCGACAGTGGCTACTTCAGCAGCATCCGCGTCATCAGGCTCAAGGATCAGCAAACCCTGGCGGAGCGCAGCGCACCGACGAAAATCGACGGTGCGCCTGACTGGTTCGTCAACCTGGTCGACCTGCGCCCGGAAGGTGGCGATGCCTTGATCATGCGCGGCTGGGAACAACTGGCACGGGTCGAAGTGCTGAGCAATCCGCAATTTGCCCTGGCCAAGCTCTGGGACAGCACTCTCGGCAGCCTGATCTGGTTGTTGTTGTGCGGGCTGTTCAGTGCGGTGATTGGAGGATGGATGCTGCGTAGGCAATTTCGTCCACTCGACAGCATGGTCCGACAAGCTGAAGCCATCAGCAAACGCGAGTTTCTCAGCCTGCCAAAACTGCCGCGCACACCGGAACTGAAACGGGTGGTGCTGGCGATGAACCAGATGGTCGAGAAGCTCAAGGCGCTGTTCGCCGAAGAAGCCGCACGCAGCGAAAAACTGCGGGCCGAATCCTATCTGGACAGCCTCACCGGCCTGGCCAACCGGCGCCTGCTCGACGAGCAACTGGCCGACCATTTACGCGTGTGCGAACAGAGCCGCGATGGCCATTTGCTGATGCTGCGGATCAACGACCTGAACGGGCTCAACCAGCGACTGGGTGGCCAACGAACTGACACGCTGATCAGTGCCGTGGGCGAATTGTTCAAGCGCCTGACTCAATTGCCGGAGCGTCGCACCTGGCTGGCGGCACGCAATCGTGGCGGCGAATTCAGTCTGCTGACGCCGGGTCTGGACGCCCAAAGTGCAGCGCGTCTGGCCTCCGATGTCAGTGTCAGCCTGGAAAACCTGCGCCTGACCGGAGCCAGCGACTGCATGCCCGTCGCCCATCTGGGCGTTGTCGCCTATCGCCCCGGGGAGCCGATCAGCACTGTACTCCTGCGCCTTGACCAGGCACTGACCGAGTCCCGGCAGCATCCCGAGCGACCCTGGGTGCATTTGAGCCATCGTGACACCGCGCCGAATCACTCCCAGCATGACTGGCGCACCTGGATCGACGATGCCTTGACCGAAGGCAAAATGCAGCTGTACTTCCAGCCCGTCGTGCAATGCGCCGACACCYGCCAGGTGCTGCATCACAAAGTGCTCGCACGCCTGCTCGACCCACAGGGCGAGGCGATTGCCGCCGGGCATTTCCTGCCGTGGATCGAGCGTCTCGGCTGGTCGGCACGGTTTGACCTGGTGATGCTCGAGGCCGCGCTGGACGACCTGGTAGTCAACCGCAGGCCTTTGGCACTGAGCCTGTCCGATCGCACCCTGGGCGATCCAGTGCAGTGGCAGACGATCCTCGACCTGCTCGACTCCCTCCCGGATCTGGCACCACTGCTGACCCTGGAAATCGACGAGCGCCAATTGCCGTCACCCGAAGCACTACAACGCTTGAGCAGCAGCCTGCTCAAGACCGGTTATCGCATCGGCGTGCAACACTTCGGTGGGCGCTTCAGTCAGATCGGCAACCTGACCCAATTGGGGTTGGCGTACCTGAAAATAGATGGGGCCTACATTCGTAACATCGACGAGCAGACAGACAAGCGGATGTTCATCGAAGCGATCTTTCGCGCGACCCACAGCATTGATTTGCCGCTGATTGCCGAGATGGTCGAGACACGCGGGGAACTGGAAGCAATCAGGGAGTTGGGTGTATTCGGGGCCATGGGGCGGTTGATCGGGGCGCCAGAGCCGATGTGATGATAGGTACGTCGAGGTTCTGTAGCCACCGATAGGACATCGGCCTTTGACCCGGACAACAAAAAACCCGCCCCCTTCACAGGGATGGCGGGTTTTTAGTGGGCTTTCAGTTCACACGGTATCCACCTTCAACGAATGATCGTTGAGCATGCCGTTGATGATGGTCGCCGTGTCATGCCCGCCCGCGATCACCCCGCCCACCCCCGGCGTTACACCATAATGACTGGCGAGGTTGACGCCAGCCAGGTCGATGGTCTGGTTCGGCGCGGCGCCGGCCATGGCGCTGACGTCGATGCTGGTCACCGTCGACGGCCCGCTGCCGGTGACGGTGAAGTGCAGGTAGTCATCCAGTGAAGCCGTGGTGCCGCTCTCCCCTTGCAGCAGCTGCGACAGGTCGAGCTTGTCGGTGCCGGGGGTGAAGTCGGTGATCAAGTCATGGCTGCTGTTGCCCTTGAGCCACTGGAAGGTGTCGACCCCGGCTCCGCCGGTCAGGGTGTTGTTGCCCAGGCCGCCGATCAGCCAGTCATCGCCGCCTCCGCCGTTGAGCATGTCGTTGCCCAGGCCGCCGTTGATCACGTTGCTGTTGTTGTCACCGGTCAGGGTGTCGTTGAAGTTCGAACCTGTGAGGTTTTCGATACCGGTCAGGGTGTCCGAGCCCGCGCCCAGGGTGTTTTGCCCACCGGGCAGGCTGAGGTCGACCGTCACTCCGGCGGTGGCGTGGGCGTAACTGGCCGTGTCGATGCCCGTACCGCCATCGAGTATGTCATTGCCTGGGCCGCTGAAGAGCAAATCATTGCCGGTGCCGCCGTGCAGCTCGTTGTTGCCGGAGCCGGCAGTGAGCACATCGTTGCCGTCGCCGGCATTGATGATGTTGTTACCCGTGCCTGCCACCAGTACGTCATCCCCGCTAGTGCCGGTGAGGGTGTGGCCGTCCTGATAGCTGATGGTCAGGTTGGCCGAGTCGCTGCCGCCATGGTTGTCGTTGGCGGTGTAGGTGTCGTGGTAGTCCGGGGTGACGTCGTGTGCCCCGGCGTAGTTGACGGTCATGGTTAGCTGATAGTTTTCCGCCGCATTCGTATTGCCGTTACCGGGGTCGGTGATGTTGGTCATGTGGATCTGGTAAGTGCCATCCGCGCTTGCGGTGATGGTACCGCCATCGGCGATGCTGACGAACGCCCCGCCGTTGAGCGAATACTCCATCGTGACGTGCCCGGGGTCCAGGTTGTGATCGAGGTTGAGCGTCTCACCTTGTTTCAGCTTGACCGTGATGAGGTCTTCATTGTTGCCATTGGAGCTGTTCGCTTTGTCGAGATAGCCACTGACCACCAGCAGCGCCGTCATGGTCGCCGTGTTGGCCGCAAAGGCATTGCGCACGTCTGCCAGACTCTGGTTGGCAGGGTTGTTGTTGGTGCCGGTGAAGTTGATCGCGCCGGTGCCGGTGAAGTCCGCGCCCTTGGCTATCCAGCCGGTGTTGAAGGAGGTCGGTGTCGCCGAGAGTTGATCCCCATTGGGGTCAGTGTCGTTGGCCAGCAACAGTTCGCCCGGCACCACGACAGTGCCCGAGAGCACGTTGGTGATGACGTTATCATCGGCGGCCACTGGCGGTGCGTTCGGTATGACCTTGACCGTCAGGGTGGCGCTGGCCAGGTCGCCGTCGTTGTCGCTGGCGGTGAAGGCGATGTTTTCGGTGATCAACACCGATGTGGTTTTCTGCGAAATGTAGGCGTATTCACCGGTATCGAGATTGATCTGCAAGGTACCGCTGTTGCTGGTGGCAATGCTCAACGTGTTGTCCACGGTGTTGAACGTGCCGTGGTTGAGCCCGCCGCTGAAGCTCAGCGCGCCCTGATTGCTGTTGCCGCTCGGATCGTAGGTGTACGTGGTGCCGTCCACCGTGATGGTTTTGATGAAGCCGCCATCGGCGCCGAAGGTACCGCCCTCGCCCAGCAGCGAACCGGTTACCGGTGCGCCGATCACAGTGCCGGACAGCACCGAGTTGAGCTGGTTTAGGTCGGTCACCACCACCGCATTGGTGTCGGTGTGGCTGCTGCCGTCATAGGCCAGTGGATTGAGGTTGGCGTTGCTGACGCCGCTGCCCAGGCCGATCGCGTAGTTCTTGATGTCGTTGGCATCGAGGAAGGCTTTCAGAGCGGTCTCGTCGGCAGCGCCGATTTCCTGACCGGTGGTGGGCTTACCGTCGGAGAAGAAGTAGCCGACGTTTTGCGCACCGGTCAGTTTGCCCGAGGTGTTGAACGCGGTCTGCATGGTCAGCACGGCCGCGTCGTAGTTGGTATTGCCGTTCGCGCTGAGGCCGGCCAGCAGTGTCTTGGCGGTCGCTACATCGACCCACACCGAGGTCATGTCGGTGGCGCTGCTGCTGAAGGTGACAAGCTGCACTTTCACATCGCCGAGGTCGTCGTATTTATCCAGCAAGGCACTGATGGCCTGCTTGGCCAGATCCAGCCGTGACAGGTTCGACACGCCGGAAGGGTCGGCCATGCTGCCGGAGACATCGAGCACGATCAGCAGGTTGGAATCGATTTCCACCGCCGCCACCGAGCGATCCGTTGCCACTGCCTTGGGCACGTCATCGACAATGTTGACCACGATGGTGCTGGTGCTGCTGTTGCCCAGCGCATCGGTGGCCTTGTAGGTGAAGCTTTCACTCAGGCTGTTCGGCCCGTCGTTGGCATTCGGCGAGGTTTTCGGCGCCGAGGTGAGGGTGTAGGTGTAGGTGCCGTCGGGGTTGAGCAGGATTTGCCCGTAGGTGCCGGTGGCGCTGCCGACCAGGGTGTAGGTGAGCGCACCGCTGCCACCCGAGACAGATCCGACCAGGGTGCCGGACGCGGTTTCGCCCGTGTTGCCCGGGTCGCTGCCGGTGACCGTAGCGACGGCCAGGTCCTGCCCATCCATGCTCAGGTCGAGGGCTTTTTCGTAGACCGTCACGTCGCTATCGGGGTTGGCCTTGATAATGCTGTTGGTCACGTCGATGGTGATGGTGGTGGTGCTTTCATCGCCATCGGAATCGCGCACGGTATAGGTGAACGTATCGGTCACCCCCGCATCGCCGACCGAACCCGGGTTGCTGTGATACACCGCGTTGCCGTTGGCATCGAGGGTCAGGTAGCCATAGGTGCCATTGATCTGGTTGCCCAACCCGCCGATGGCCGACGTCGAGGTATTGCTACCGGCGCGCACGCCGACCACCGTCGCCGGACCATCGGCACCGCTGATGTCGTTGCCCAGCACACTGATGTTGACGGTGCCGCCCTCCACTACCGACGACGAGTCAGGTTTGGCGCTCGGCAGGTCATCGACGATGTTGACGTTGATCTGCCCGGTCGCCGGGTCGCCATCGGTATCGGTAGCGACGACGTTGAAGTTCTCGGTCAGGTTGTTGGCGCCGTTGGCAGTCGGGTGCCCCTCATTATCGTTGAGGGTGTAGCTGTAGCTGATCACTCCGGTGGCGGCGTTGAACCCGGTGATGGTCAGGGTGCTGCCCAGTGGCGTGACGGCCGTCAGCGGGAAGCCGGCGACCACACCACCGCTGACGACAGTGATGCCGCCGACGGTCAGGGTTTGCAGGCCATCGAGCGCGGTGACGGTGAAGGTGCCGTTCTGGGTCAGGGCAGGCGTGTTGGGGCTGCTGCCGTCGCTGAGGTTTTTCTCGTAGACCGTCAGCTCACCGCCATACACGATGAGGCCGTTGAGGGTCACCGGATCGTCGTTGTTGTAGACGTTGAGCACCAGGTTGGCGGTGCTGCTGTCGCCGTCCGCATCGGTGAGGGTGTAGGTGAAGGTTTCGCTGCCGTCGCCGCCGCCGTGCAACGCCTTGAAGTCGGCATCGCTGGTGTTGAGGGTGTAGGTGTAAGTGCCGTTGGCGTTGAGCACCAGGGTGCCATAGGTGCCGGTGAAGGTGCCGGGGGTGATCGGGCCGGCATTTTCTCCGAGCGTCACCCGGTCAGCGCCTTGCACGTCGTTGCTCAACACGTTGCCGTTGAGGGTCAGCAGGGTTTCCGAGGCCGTTGAAGCATTGCTGTCGTACACGCCATTGGGCAGGTCGTCGACGATGTTCACGTCGAGGCTGCCGGTGGCGGTGGTGCCGTTGTCGTCGACCACGGTCACGGCGAACTGTTCGGGCAAGGTGTTGGCGCCGTTGGCGGTTGGGTGCGCTTCGTTATCGTTGAGGGTGTAGCTGTAGCTCACGACACCGGTCGCCGCGTTGAACCCGGTGATGGTCAGCGTGCTGCCCAGTGGCGTGGTGATCGATTGCGGGAAGCCGGCGGCCACGCCACCGCTGACGACAGTGATGCCGCCCACGGTCAGGGTGGTGACGCCGTCGAGGGCGGTCACGGTGAAGGTGCCGCTCTGGGTCAGAGCAGGCGTGTTGGGGCTGCTGCCGTCGCTGAGGTTTTTCTCGTAGACCGTCAGCTCACCGCCATACACGTTGAGGCCGTTGAGGGTCACCTGATCATCGTTGTTGTAGACGTTGAGCACCAGGTTCGCGGTGCTGCTGTCGCCGTCCGCATCGGTGAGGGTGTAGGTGAAGGTTTCGCTGCCGTCGCCGCCGCCGTGCAACGCCTTGAAGTCGGTATCGCTGGTGTTGAGGGTGTAGGTGTAAGTGCCGTTGGCGTTGAGCACCAGGGTGCCGTAGGTGCCGGTGAAAGTGCCGGGGGTGATGGGGCCTGCGTTTTCACCCACGGCTACCCGATCGGCGCCTTGCACGTCGTTGCTCAGCACGTTGCCGTTGAGGGTCAGCAGGGTTTCCGAGGCCGTTGAAGCATTGCTGTCGTCCACGCCATTGGGCAGGTCGTCGACGATGTTCACGTCGAGGCTGCCGGTGGCGGTGGTGCCGTTGTCGTCGACCACGGTTACGGCGAACTGCTCAGGCAGGGTGTTGGCGCCGTTGGCGGTTGGGTGCGCTTCGTTGTCCACCAGGGTGTAGCTGTAGCTGACCACGCCAGTGGCGGAGTTGAACCCGGTGATGGTCAGCGTGCTGCCCAGCGGGCTGGTGATCGATTGCGGGAAGCCGGCGGCCACGCCACCGCTGACCACGGCGATACCGCCGACGGTCAGGGTGGTGACGCCATCCAGCGCGGTGATGGTAAACGTGCCGCTCTGAGTCAGGGCTGGTGCGTCCGGGCTGCTGCCGTCGCTGAGGTTTTTCTCGTAGACCGTCAGCTCACCGCCATACACGTTGAGGCCGTTGAGGGTCACCGGATCGTCGTTGTTGTAGACGTTGAGCACCAAGTAGGCGGTGCTGCTGTCGCCGTCCGCATCGGTGAGGGTGTAGGTGAAGGTTTCGGTGCCGTCGCCGCCGCCGTGCAACGCCTTGAAGTCGGCATCGCTGGTGTTGAGGGTGTAGGTGTAAGTGCCGTTGGCGTTGAGCACCAGGGTGCCATAGGTGCCGGTGAAGGTGCCGGGGGTGATCGGGCCGGCATTTTCTCCGAGCGTCACCCGGTCAGCGCCTTGCACGTCGTTGCTCAACACGTTGCCGTTGAGGGTCAGCAGGGTTTCCGAGGCCGTTGAAACATTGCTGTCGTACACGGCTTTTGGCAGGTCGTCGACGATGTTGACGTCCAGTGAACCGGTCGCGGTGCTGCCGTTGTTGTCGACCACGGTTACGGTGAACTGCTCAGGCAGGGTGTTGGCGTCGTTGCCAGTCGGGTGCGCTTCGTTGTCGTTGAGGGTGTAGCTGTAGTTCACGACACCGGTCGCGGCGTTGAACCCGGTGATGGTCAGGGTGCTGCCCAGTGGTGTGGTGATCGATTGCGGGAAGCCGGCGGTTACGCCACCGCTGACCACGGCGATACCGCCGACGGTCAGGCTCGTGACGCCGTCCAGCGCGGTCACGGTAAACGTGCCGCTCTGGGTCAACATCGGTGCGTCCGGACTGCTGCCGTCGCTGAGGTTTTTCTCGAATACGGTGAGTTCGCCACCCTCAACATTCAAACCGCCAATCGTGATCGAGTCATCGTTGTTGTGGATCTGCAGCACCAGATAGGCGGTGCTGCTGTCGCCGTCCGCATCGGTGAGGGTGTAGGTGAAGGTTTCGGTGCCGTCGCCGCCGCCATGCAACGCCTTGAAGTCGGCATCGCTGGTGTTGAGGGTGTAGGTGTARGTGCCGTTGGCRTTSAGCACCARRGTGCCRTAGGTGCCGGTGAAGGTGCCGGGRGTGATSGGGCCGGCRTTTTCYCCGAGCGGCACGCGGTCGGCGCCTTGCACGTCGTTGCTCAGCACGTTGCCGTTGAGGGTCAGCAGGGTTTCCGAGGCCGTTGAAGCATGGCTGTCGTCCACGCCACTGGGCAGGTCGTCGACRATGGTCACGTCGAGGCTGCCGGTGGCGGTGGTGCCGTTGTCGTCGACCACGGTCACGGCGAACTGCTCGGGCAGGGTGTTGGCGCCGTTGGCGGTTGGGTGCGCCTCGTTGTCATTCAGGGTGTAGCTGTAGCTGATCACCCCGGTCGCCGCGTTGAACCCGGTGATGGTCAGGGTGCTGCCCAGCGGCGTGGTRATCGATTGCGGGAAGCCGGYGGCCACACCACCGGTGACCACGGCAATGCCGCCGACGGTCAGGGTTTGCAGGCCATCGAGCGCGGCCACCGTGAAAGTCCCGCTCTGGGTCAGTGCCGAGGTGTTGGGGCTGCTGCCATCGCCGAGATTTTTTTCATAAACCGTCAGCTCACCGCCATACACGTTGAGGCCGTTGAGGACCACAGGATCATCGTTGTTGTAGACATTCAGCACCAGGTTGGCCGTGCTGGTGTCGCCGTCAGAGTCGGTGAGAGTGTAGGTGAAGGTTTCGCTGCCGTCGCCGCCGCCGTGCAGGGCTTTGAAGTCGGCATCGCTGGTGTTGAGGGTGTAGGTGTAGGTGCCGTTGGCATTCAGCACCAGGGTGCCGTAAGTGCCGGTGAAGGTGCCGGGGGTGATCGGCCCGGCGCTTTCGCCGACCAGCACCCGGTCGGCGCCTTGCACGTCGTTGCTCAACACGTTGCCGTTGAGGGTCAGCAGGGTTTCCGAAGCCGTTGAAGCATGGCTGTCGTCCACGCCATTGGGCAGGTCGTCGACGATGTTGACGTCCAGTGAACCGGTCGCGGTGCTGCCATTGTCATCGACCACGGTCACGGCGAACTGCTCCGGCAGGGTGTTGGCGCCGTTGCCAGTCGGATGGGCTTCGTTATCGTTGAGGGTGTAGCTGTAGCTCACGACCCCGGTTGCCGCGTTGAACCCGGTGATGGTCAGGGTGCTGCCCAATAGCGTGGTGATCGATTGCGGCAAGCCCGCCGTCACGCCGCCGCTGACCACGGCGATACCGCCCACGGTCAGGGTGGTGACGCCATCCAGCGCGGTCACGGTGAAGGTGCCGTTCTGGGTCAGGGCTGGTACGTCCGGACTGCTGCCATCGCTGAGGTTTTTCTCGAAGACGGTCAACTCGCCGCCCTCAACATTCAAACCGTCAATCGTCACCGAGTCATTGTTGTTGTGGATCTGCAGCACCAGGTCCGCGGTGCTGCTGTCGCCATCGGCGTCCGTCAGCGTATAGGTGAAGGTTTCAGTGCCATTGCCACCGCCGTGCAGGGCTATGAAATCCGCATCGCTGGTATTCAACGTGTAGGTGTAAGTGCCGTTGGCGTTCAGCACCAGGGTGCCGTAGGTGCCGGTGAAGGTGCCGGGAGTGATCGGGCCGCTGTTTTCGCCGAGCGGCACGCGGTCGGCGCCTTGCACGTCGTTGCTCAGCACGTTGCCGTTGAGGGTCAGCAGGGTTTCCGAGGCGGTACCGGCATGGCTGTCGTCCACGCCATTGGGCAGGTCGTCGACGATGGTCACGTCGAGTGAACCGGTCGCGGTGGTGCCGTTGTCGTCGACCACGGTCACGGCGAACTGCTCGGGCAAAGTATTGGCACCATTGGCGGTTGGGTGCGCTTCGTTGTCATTCAGGGTGTAGCTGTAGCTGATCACCCCGGTCGCCGCGTTGAACCCGGTGATGGTCAGGGTGCTGCCCAGCGGCGTGGTAATCGATTGCGGSAAGCCGGTGGCCACGCCGCCGCTGACCACGGCGATGCCGCCCACGGTCAGGCTCGTGACGCCATCCAGCGCGCTGACGGTGAAGGTGCCGTTCTGGGTCAGTGCGGTGGCATCCGGTGCGCTGCCGTCGCTGAGGTTTTTCTCGAAGACCGTGAGTTCGCCACCCCCAACGTTCAATCCGCCAATCGCGATCGGGTCATCGTTGTTGTGGATCTGCAGCACCAGGTCCGCGGTGCTGCTGTCGCCATCGGCGTCCGTCAGCGTATAGGTGAAGGTTTCAGTGCCATTGCCACCGCCATGCAGGGCTATGAAATCCGCATCGCTGGTATTCAACGTGTAGGTGTAGGTGCCGTTGGCATTCAGCACCAAAGTGCCGTAGGTGCCGGTGAAGGTGCCGGGAGTGATGGGGCCGGCGTTTTCCCCGAGCGGCACGCGGTCGGCGCCTTGCACGTCGTTGCTCAGCACGTTGCCGTTGAGGGTCAGCAGGGTTTCCGAGGCGGTGCCATTGTTGTCATCGACCGCTTTGGGCACGTCGTCGATGATGCTGATATCCAGCGTACCGGTAGCGCTGTCGCCATTGCTGTCGATGGCCACCACGGTGACGTGTTCGGCAAGACTATTGGCACCCTCGCCGCTTGCGTGGGATTCGGCACGGTTGAGGGTGTAACTGTAACTGACCACGCCCGTGGCCGGGTCGTAACTGGTGACGGTCAGGGTGCTGCCCAGCGGGGAGGTGATCGACTGCGGGAAATCTGCCGCCACACCGCCGCTGATCAAGTTGATCCCGCCGATGCTGAAGCTGCTCAGCCCGTCGGGCGCATTGATGGTGAAGGTGCCGCTTCGCGTCAGCGAGTCTGCGTTCCTCGCCGAACCGTCGGCCAGGTTGGCTTCATTGACGGTCCGCTCGCCGTTCTGCTCCGACAGGCCGTCGAAGGTGACCGGATTGTTCGGCACTTGCGGAACCACCGGCGGCACCACCGGAGCATCGGCCGCTACAGCGATGTCCGGATTAGCGTTCAGGCGTTCTTCCGGAAGCTCAGGAATGCCATTGAAACCGGCAGTGGGGAAGCCGATGACCGGGTCGACTCGCCCGCCGACTTCTTCGAGCAGGACGAAACCATGACCACTGCCCTGGACGCCGCCCGGTACACCGGTAGTCGTGGCAGGCCCGGCAGCGGTAGCTTCAGCGGTCTGGGTCGGGTCGTCGCCGACCGCAATGGCTTTTTGCAGCCGTTCGACATCCGTCAGCTGCGCTTCGCTCGGCGTCACCGCCTCAGACGATTCCACATGGGGAATCTGATTGGCGAGCAACTGCGGGGTCATCTGCATGCTGCTGCCGCGCCCGAGGGTCAGTTCCTGGCCATTTTGCAGATGCACCGCCACCGCGCCTTCGGCGCCGGTGCTCAGTTGGTCGCCGGCGAACAACCGGTCCCCCTCGACCAGCGCGCGCCGGGTGCCGTCGCTCGCAACCGCGAACACCTGTCCGATGACCTTACTGACGATACCGATGAGCGTAGCCATGTGCACTTCCTCCGCTGCCAACCGTTATCGGCAGCCTGTTTGTGCGAAGAACGTGCGCATGGCTCGAGCGGGTTGTCTGGCGGATCGTGTTCCAGGTACCGGTTCACGTGAGTAAGCCGTGGCCCCGGCAACGATCTCGCCCAGCCAGTCGCTCACGGCGCTGTTTACGATTTTGGGAAAAACCCTCTGCAATCAATGGCATCGGATCCCTGTTCGCAACAACCTTGCCTGTGAGCAATGCGTAACGATCTTGAACCACTCAAGTGACAAAAAACCGTCGCCACCAGATCGCTCGCGTCCCTCCCCTCCAGCACTTCTTCGCTCTATGTCGATAAGTGGATTGGAACTTTCCTCAAACCCCGACAAGCGCCATAACGCCCATAAAACAAGGGCTTTCGCATTGAACAATGTGCTGGATTTTGCAGGGCGCATAAGTTTTTTTTGGCATACACGTTATGAAAAAAATTTCTTAGCTACGCTCCAGAATGTTCTTAGCTCTTTTGTTAAAGATGTGAAACAACTTTACCTATAAATGTCGTCAAATAATTGGCGACTGATAAGCACCATCAGGAATCAGGGAGATGCA
Source organism: Pseudomonas sp. P5_B3 (assembly GCF_056400405.1). NCBI lineage: Bacteria > Pseudomonadati > Pseudomonadota > Gammaproteobacteria > Pseudomonadales > Pseudomonadaceae > Pseudomonas > Pseudomonas sp. P5_B3. The sequence goes on from NZ_JBFULI010000014.1 coordinate 83,532, forward strand.
ACATGCGCCTATTAGCCCCCCTCTACAGCGCGGTTCTCTTGGCCATGGCCTGCTCGTCCCAGGCTCAGGCCATGACGCTGACCGAGGCAATCCAGAGCACCATCGCGACCCACCCGGAGCTGGCATCACGGGTGGACAGCCGTCTGTCGGCGGATGAGGACGTGAAGGTCGCCAAAGGGGGCTTTTATCCAGCTGTTGATCTGAACGCCGCCTACGGGCGCGCGTACAGCGATAACACCAATACCCGGGCGCTCACCCCCAGTGGGCACAACACCGAAACCTTGAACTACACCCAGTCGGAATTGCGCCTGCGGCAAATGCTCTTCGACGGGTTCAACACCGCCAATGAAGTCCAGCGCACCCAGGGCGTGGTCAACTCACGAGCCTATTACGCTCAAGGTACGGCTCAGGACCTGGCCCTGCGCACCACCGAGGTTTACCTCGAAGTGCTCAAGCGTCGCGAACTGGTGACACTGGCCAAGAACAACCTGCAAGCGCACTTGCGGGTCAACGACCAGATCGGCCTGCGCACCCAGCGCGGCGTGGGCAGCAACGCCGATGCCGACCAGTCCGCGGCTCGCCGGGCACTGGCAGAAAACAACCTCGACACCGCCGAAGTCGATCTGGCTGATGCCGAATCAAACTTCTATGCCGTTGTGGGGCGTATGCCCGATGAACTCGAAACCCCGCCGTCGATTCGCGGCGAAGTCCCCACCTCATTGCCCGAAGCCCAGCAGAGCATGGTGGAAAACAACCCTTACCTGAAATCCGCCCAGGCCGACGTGCAATCGGCCGAAAGCCAGTACGAAGTCGCCAAGTCGCCGTTCTACCCGCGCTTGGATGCCGAGGCCGCCGTGGGCGCGAACAACAACGTGCAGGGTGATGAAGGCCACGACAATGAATGGCGGGTCGGCGTGATCATGAACTACAACCTGTTCCGCGGCGGCAGCGACAAAGCGCGCCTGGCCTCCGACTCGCACAAGATCAACCAGGCCATGGACATCCGTAACAATGCCCTGCGCCAGCTCAATGAGAACATTCACCTGGCCTGGAACGCTATGGTCAATGCCAAGAAACAAACCCCGACCGCCCGTGAATACGCCGACACCAGCAAACGCGTACGCATCGCCTATCAGGATCAGTTCGGCCTCGGTCAACGGACCCTGCTGGACCTGCTCGACAGTGAAAACGAACTCTACAACGCCAACCGTCGCTACACCGAAGTGCGCTACACCGAAGAGTTTTCGATGTACCGAGTCCTGGCGAACATGGGCCAATTGTTGAGCAAACAACGGGTCGTACTGCCCGCCGACGCGATCGCCCAGACCGAAGTGAAAAACGAAGCTCGACTACCTGAAATGAAGTAGTGCCCGGGAGGGTTCAATGACCAGCATGGAACCCGGCAACACCGGTGTCGATCCACGCCTGAGCTTCGATGACCCGCTTCTGGACGGTCTGCTGATCCTTTGCAAACTCCACGGCGCGACGGTCAGTCGCGCCAGCCTGAGTGCCGGGCTGCCCATGGCACACCAACGCCTGAGCCTGGACCTGCTGCCCCGTGCAGCGGCCCGGGCCGGTTTACAGGCGCGCTTGCTGCGCCGTGACCTCAAAGACATCTCCCCGCTCAACCTGCCTGTGCTGCTATTGCTCGACAATGGCCGCACGGCCGTCCTGCGCCGTTATGGCGAGGACGGCAAGGTGCTGATCCTGCCCAGCGAGGCCGACGGCGGCGAACAATGGCTCAGCCCTGAGGAGCTGGCCGAACACTACAGTGGCCAGGCATTGTTTGCCCGGCCACGCCACGAACTCGAAGACTTGCGCTCGCCGCTGGTGCCTCGGGTGCAGGCCTGGTTTCGCGATACGCTGAAGCTGTCGAAATGGCTGTACAGCGATGCGATCCTGGCGAGTTTCCTGATCAACCTGCTGGGGCTGATGGTGCCGCTGTTCGTGATGCAAACCTACGACCGCGTGGTGCCAAACCAGGCTACTTCGACCTTGTGGGTGCTGGCCATCGGTCTGCTGATCGGCACCGCATTCGAGCTGGTGCTGCGGGTCGTGCGCGCGCACTTGCTGGATACCGCCGGCAAGAAAACCGACGTGATCCTGTCGGCCACTCTGTTCGAGCGCATCACCGGCATGGCGATGAAAGCGCGGCCGGCGACCATCGGTGGCTTCGCCCAAAGCATTCATGACTTCCAGGGCCTGCGGGAATTTCTCACCGCCGTGACCCTCACCAGCCTGATCGATCTGCCCTTCTGCCTGCTGATGCTGCTGGTGATCGGCCTGCTCGGTGGCTGGCTGGTGGTGATTCCGACACTGGCGTTCCCCATCACCATCGTCTTCGCCATGGTGATCCAGATACGCCTGCGCGACACCGTACAAAAGAGCCTCAGCCTCGGCGCCGAACGCCAGGCACTGTTGATCGAAACCCTCAGCGGCCTGGAAACCCTCAAGGCCTGCAGCGCCGAAAGCGAACGCCAGCACAAATGGGAAAGCACCCACGGCGCCCTCACCCGCCTCGACAGCCACGCGCGCAACCTCTCGGCCCTGGCTACCAATGGCACGCTGTTCATCCAGCAACTGTCCGGCATGGCGACCATTGTCGCCGGGGTCTACAGCATCATCGCCGGCAACCTCAGCGTCGGTGCCCTGGTGGCCAGCTACATGCTCGGCAGTCGGGTGCTGGCGCCACTGGGACAGATCGCCGGCCTGATCACCCGCTACCAGCAAGCGCAACTGACCATGAAAAGCACCGACGCGCTGATGGGCCTGCCCCAGGAGCGCGACGCCAGACAACGGCCGCTGGAGCGCACCCAACTGCAAGGCGCGCTGGATGTTGTCGGCGTGACCTTCCACTACAACGGCCAGAGTGCTCCTGCCCTGGGCAACATCAGCTTCAGTGTGAAACCCGGCGAGCGCATTGGCATCATCGGCCGCAGCGGCTCAGGCAAAAGCACCCTGGCGCGACTGGTGATGGGCTTCTACGAACCGGATGAAGGCCAGTTACTGCTCGATGGCCTGGACCTGCGACAACTGGACGTCGCCGACCTGCGCCATCAAATCGGTTACGTCGCCCACGACCTGCCGCTGCTGGCTGGCAGCCTGCGCGACAACCTGACCCTCGGCGCGCGCTATATCAGCGACTCACGCATGCTCGAAGTGGCGGAAATGACCGGCGTCACCGAGCTGGCCCGGCAACACCCGCAAGGCTTCGACCGGCCCGTGGGCGAACGCGGGCAATTGCTGTCCGGCGGCCAGCGCCAGGCGGTATTGATGGCCCGGGCCATGTTGCTCGACCCGCCCATCATGCTGCTCGACGAACCCACCAGCGCCATGGACAACAGCAGCGAAGACGTCCTGCGGCAAAAACTCCACGGCTGGGTCCAGGGCAAAACCATCCTGCTGGTGACCCACCGCACCTCGATGCTGAGCCTGGTGGACCGGTTGGTGGTGCTGGACAACGGACGGATCGTCGCCGACGGTCCGAAAGAAGCGGTCATCGATGCACTGCGCAAGGGCCGTGTCGGCTCTGCGGCCGTCTAGGAGTCGTCCATGTCTGCCGATCAGGGATCCCGTGGCTACTTCGACAGCTTCAACAAAAGTGCCGAAACCGAGTTCATGCCGGAAACCGCCGGTGCGTCGTTGCAGGACTCGCCGCGCTGGTCGCGAATTACCGTGTGGCTGGCGGCCGCGCTGCTGATCAGCGCACTGGTCTGGGCCAGATTCGCCGTGTTGCAGGAAGTGACCATGGGCGAAGGCAAGGCGATTCCGTCGAGCAAGGTCCAGGTGATCCAGAACCTGGAGGGCGGTATCGTCACTGAAATTTTCGTCCGTGAAGGACAAATGGTGAACAAGGGCGACACCTTGCTGCGCCTGGATGACACCCGCTACCTGTCGAACAAGGGCGAAAGCGAAGCCGATCGCTATGCCTTGACCGCACAAGTCGAACGGCTTTCGGCCGAAGCCGAAGGCCGGCCGTTCAAACTGTCGGAAGAAGTGATCGCCAAAGCTCCGCAAGTGGCTGAAGACGAGCGCTCGCTGTACGAGCAGCGGCAACGCCGACTGGCCAGCGAACAGCGCACCCTGACCGAGCAACTTCGGCAAAAAACCCAGGAGCTGGCGGAGTTCCGCTCGAAACAGGGGCAGTTCAGCTCCAGTCTGGCGCTGCTGCAACAGGAAATGAACATGTCCACACCGCTGGTGGGCACGGGTGCGGTGTCACCGGTGGAAATCCTGCGCCTCAAACGCAGCGCAGTGGAGATTCGCGGCTCGCTCAACGCCACCACCCTGGCCATTCCCCGGGCCGAATCGGCGATCAACGAGATCAAAAGCAAGATTGACGAATCGGAACAGACCTTCCGTTCCGAAGCCGCCAAAGAGCTGAACGAGAAACGCACCGACCTGTCGAAAATCACGGCATCGAGCATCGCCATCGACGACCGCGTGACCCGTACCACCGTGGTCTCGCCGGTTCACGGCATCATCAAGGTGTTGAAGGTCAACACCATCGGCGGCGTGGTCCAGCCCGGCAGCGACATGGTGGAAATCGTGCCGCTGGAAGACAACCTGCTGATCGAAGCCAAGGTGCGGCCACAGGACGTTGCATTCCTGCATCCGGGCCAGAAAGCCATGGTCAAGTTCAGTGCCTACGACTACACCATTTACGGCGGCCTGAGTGCCAAACTGGAATTGATCGGCGCCGACACCATCACCGACGACAAGGGCAACAGCTTCTATCTGATTCAGGTGCGCACTGACAAAAACCATTTGGGTGGGGACGTGAAACCGCTACTGATCATCCCGGGGATGGTGGCGACGGTGGACATCATTACCGGGGAGAAAACGGTGCTCGATTACTTGCTTAAACCGGTGTTGAAGGCGCGGACCGAGGCGATGCGGGAAAGGTAGTTTTCTTCAAACATCTGCTGTGATCTTACTACCGCCATCGCGAGCAAGCTCGCTCCCACAGTGTCCGCGTCGAACGCAAACCTGTGGGAGCGAGCTTGCTCGCGATGGGGGCATCAAACACAACGACTATTTCAGCCCATGGTTACGCTGAAAAACCTCCTCCCCCATCGCCGCAATCTGCCCCTCGATCAACGCTTCAAACGGCTTCAACAACGGCGCAAACGAAGTCGGCGCTTCGAGGGTTTCCAGCGCCTGCACAATCGCCTCCACCGTCGACAACGCTCCCGGCCCCGGCGCCTTGCGCAGGCGATAGCGGGACACACCGCCCTCGGCCAGCGTCACCCTCGGCAGCGCCGCCAGCAGCGGATTGAGGTGCAACATCTTGCGCGCCTTGCGCCAGGTGCCGTCGGGGACCAGCAGCAACAAGGGTTCGTCTGTCGCGGCACAAGCCTGCATCGGTTGGGCATCTTCGCCGGGAAACAGCAACCGCGCCCGATACCCCGGCTGACTCAACAGCGCCGGCAAATCCTCGAACACCTCGCCGACGATCAACTCGGCATTCTTCAACCCAAGCGCCGCCAGGCGCGCGGTATTCAACGCATGATTCACTTCGCTCGGGTGCTGCAACAGCAACACCCGGGTGCGGCTGTCGAGGCTCGGGATCAACGGGCACAGGCAATGAGTTTGCGGGCGCAGGCAGCGCGGACATTGAATTCTGGACATCGTCTTTACGCCTGATTCAGTTGTGCTTTGAGCAGATCACGGAACGTCTGGATCAGCGGCTCGCGGCTACGCCCCCGCCGCACGATCATCGAGAACGGCGCCTGATAACCGAAGGTCGCCGGCAGCAACACCCGCAAGTCACCCTTGTCGGCCCAGGCCTGGGCGTAGTGCTCCGGCAGGTAACCGATGTAGGCGCCGGACAGTACCAGAATCAACTGGGCTTCCATACTTTCCACGGTCGCGGCACTGTGTTTGAAGCCGTGACGCGCCAGTTCAGCCTGGCTCCAGTAGCCACGGCCGACCATGCGCTGCTGGGTGATGACTTGTTCGGGAATGCGCCGCTCGTTGAACAGTGGATGCCGCGTGCTGCAATACAACCAGTGTTGTTCACGGTACAGCGGCATGTACACCAGACCGCTCATGCGCGTGGAAAACGCACCGATGGCCAGGTCGAGGCGGTTGTCCTGTACGCCGAGTTGCAATTCGTAAGGGCTCATCACCGACAGGTGCAAGTGCACGGCTGGGTGTTCCTGGCTGTAGGCGCCGATGGCTTCGGCGAACGGCAGGGCCTTGTCGCTGACAGTGGAATCGATTACCCCGAGGTTCAAGGTACCGCGCAACTCACCCTTGAGGGCGGCGGCGTATTGCTCGAAGCCTTCGAGTTCGCCCAACAGACGCAGGGTTTCCTGATGGAACAGCTCGCCCTTGCTGGTCAGGCTGAAACCGCCACGGCCGCGATGGCACAGCACCAGGCCAAGGGCCGCTTCGAGCTGACTCATGTAGGTGCTGATGGCTGACGTCGAGAGATTGAGCTCTTGCTGGGCGTTGGCGAACCCCTGATGGCGCACCACGCTGACGAAAATGCGCAATAGTTTCAGGTCGGGTAAAGCGTTGGCCATGTCGGACTCCGATAACGAGGTGACGCGCAGTGCTCCAGTCGATAAAGAACCTTGTGGGAGCGAGCTTGCTCGCGATGAGGGCATGACAATCGACATCAATGTTGACTGCCCCGCCGCCATCGCGAGCAAGCTCGCTCCCACAAGGTTTGCTCCTGGCATCGGGCTTAGCGTATGGCGTGAAGTCTATCGCTGTCCCAGCCATTAGTTTAGAAAAATCTGAACTAAGTATTTGCCCGTAGCGATTCTTCCCGGCCACTACATTTCGCAGAATCGGCGCCACAAGGTTCGCCCGTACTCTCGTGAACGGCTTACCTGAATAAATAAAACAACGACGATGAGGCCTTTACCCGTGGACAAGATTCTTCACCAACCACTGGGCGGCAACGAAATGCCGCGCTTCGGCGGCATCGCCACCATGATGCGACTCCCCCATTTGAATACCGCTGCCGGCCTGGACGCTGCCTTCGTAGGTGTGCCACTGGACATCGGTACCTCGCTGCGCCCTGGCACCCGTTTCGGGCCTCGCGAAATCCGCGCTGAATCGGTCATGATCCGCCCGTACAACATGGCCACCGGTGCTGCACCGTTCGACTCGCTGTCGGTTGCCGACATTGGCGACATCGCAATCAACACCTTCAACCTGCTGGATGCCGTACGGATCATCGAAGAGTCCTACGACAACATCCTCGAACACGATGTGATCCCCCTGACCCTGGGCGGCGACCACACCATCACCCTGCCGATCCTGCGTGCCATCCATAAGAAGCACGGCAAGGTCGGTCTGGTGCACATCGACGCTCACGCCGATGTGAACGACCACATGTTCGGCGAGAAGATCGCCCACGGCACCACCTTCCGTCGCGCCGTTGAAGAAGGTCTTCTGGATCCGGACCGTGTCGTGCAGATTGGCCTGCGCGCCCAAGGCTACACCGCTGACGACTTCAACTGGAGCCGCAACCAGGGCTTCCGTGTGGTTCAGGCCGAAGAGTGCTGGCACAAATCGCTGGAGCCCTTGATGGCTGAAGTCCGCGAGAAAGTCGGCGGCGGTCCTGTTTACCTCAGCTTCGACATCGACGGCATCGACCCTGCCTGGGCACCGGGTACTGGCACTCCGGAAATCGGCGGCCTGACGACCATTCAGGCGATCGAGATCGTTCGTGGCTGCCAAGGCCTCGACCTGGTCGGTTGCGATCTGGTAGAAGTCTCGCCCGCTTACGACACCACCGGTAACACCTCACTGCTGGCCGCCAACCTGCTGTACGAAATGCTCTGCGTACTGCCTGGCGTAGTCCACCGCTGAGGAATGCTCGTGAACGAACGTGATCAGGTTCTGAAAACCGCCGCCGATCTGGTGTCCGCTTTTGCCCGTAACGATCGCGAAGCCTACTTCGGCGCTTTCAGTGCCGATGCCAGCTTCGTCTTCTACACCCTCGAACAGCCCCTGCTGTCGCGCGACGCCTATCAGGCGATGTGGGACAGCTGGCGCGCCGAGGATGGCTTTGAGGTGCTCTCGTGCACCTCGAGCAACGCTTTCGTCAGCCTGCAGGGTGACGTGGCGATTTTCATCCATGACGTAGCCACTGAGTTGCGCATGCAAGGGGAGCAACACTTCAGCCAGGAGCGCGAGACGATTGTTTTCAAGAAACAAGCGTCTGGCCAAGAACAACAAGGCCTATGGCTGGCCTGCCACGAACATTTGTCCGCGATGCCGGAAGGGCTGCCACCCCCTTAGCCAACACAGGTGACGCTCACGCACGATGAGCGCGCCTTTATGATCGGAGCTGATCATGAATAACAACAACAAAGACCAAAGCCTTACGCAAATTGAAACCCACGGGGTCGAACAGATCCCGGACAACGAACGCACCGCAGGCCCGACGGACTTGTTCCGGATGATCTTCGGTGGTTCCAACACCTTTGCCACCGCCGTCCTCGGCAGCTTCCCGGTACTGTTCGGCCTGTCTTTCCAGGCGGGCGTCTGGGCGATTGTGCTGGGCGTGTTGCTGGGTTCGCTGATCCTCGCGCCCATGGGCCTGTTCGGCCCGATCAACGGCACGAACAACGCCGTGTCTTCCGGTGCGCACTTCGGCGTGCACGGGCGGATCGTCGGTTCGTTCCTGTCGCTGTTGACCGCCATTGCCTTCTTCTCGCTCTCGGTGTGGAGTTCGGGTGATGCGCTGATCGGTGGCGCCAAACGCCTGATCGGCCTGCCGGAAACCGACCTGACCCTGGGCCTGGCCTACGGTCTGTTCGCGATCCTGGTACTGACCGTGTGCATCTATGGCTTCCGCTTCCTGCTGTGGGTCAACAAGATCGCGGTATGGAGTGCCAGCCTGTTGTTCCTGCTGGGCGCCTTCGCCTTCGCMGGTCCCTTCGATGTGAACTACGCCGGCACCGTGAACATGGGGCAACCCGGTTTCTGGGCCGCGTTCATCGGTGCTGCGCTGGTGGCCATGAGCAACCCGATTTCCTTCGGTGCGTTCCTCGGCGACTGGTCGCGCTACATTCCCCGTGACACCTCCAAGCGCCGCATCATGGCGGCGGTGGTGATTTCGCAGATCGCAACGTTCATCCCGTTCCTGTTCGGCCTGACCACCGCGACCATCGTAGCGATCAAGGCGCCGGACTACATCGCGGCCAACAACTATGTCGGCGGCCTGCTGGCGGTATCGCCGAGCTGGTTCTTCCTGCCGGTATGCCTGATCGCGGTGATCGGTGGCATGTCCACCGGTACCACCTCGCTCTATGGCACCGGCCTGGACATGTCCAGCGTGTTCCCACGAGTGCTGTCGCGGGTCAAGGCCACGCTGCTGATCGGTGTGATGTCGATTGCCTTCATCTTCATCGGGCGCTTCGCGGCCAACCTGGTGCAGAGCGTGTCGACCTTCGCCGTGCTGATCATCACCTGCACCACCCCGTGGATGGTGATCATGATCATCGGCCTGCTGGTGCGTCGCGGCTTCTACTGCCCGGATGACCTGCAAGTGTTCACCCGCGGCGAGAAAGGTGGCCGCTACTGGTTCACCCACGGCTGGAACTGGCGTGGCCTGGGTGCCTGGATCCCGAGTGCGGCCGTCGGCCTGTGCTTCGTGAACCTGCCGGGGCAGTTTGTCGGGCCGCTGGGCGAAATGGCCGGTGGTATCGACATCAGCCTGCCGGTGACCCTGGGCCTGGCCTCGGTGGTGTACCTGGTTCTGCTGAGCCTGTTCCCGGAATCGAGCGCAGTGTTCGGCCCGAACGACCCTCGCAGCCAGAGCGCAAGCATCACGGCGAAACCAGAACTACGTCAGACGGCCTGACGCATTCTCCCTGTGGGAGYGAGCTTGCTCCGGGCGGCGTTCCGACGATGACAGCGGCACATTCAACATCAATGTGACCGACACACGGCTATCGCGGGCAAGCTCGCTCCCACAGAAAGCAGCTACATCGAACCAATTTTGTTCCACCATAAAAAAGACAATCGGAGACACGCAACAATGGCTTTGGATTTATTCGTCGTACTCATCTACGCCGCCGCGATGTTGATACTCGGCTACTACGGCATGCGCAAGGCCAAGACCAACGAAGACTTTTTGGTCGCCGGTCGTAACCTCGGCCCAAGCCTGTACATGGGCACCATGGCTGCCACCGTTCTGGGCGGCGCGTCCACGGTGGGCACCGTGCGTCTGGGTTACGTGCATGGCATCTCCGGTTTCTGGCTGTGTGCGGCCCTGGGTTGCGGGATCGTGGCGCTGAACCTGTTTCTCGCCAAACCGCTGCTTAAACTGAAGATCTACACCGTTACCCAGGTGCTGGAAAAACGCTACAACCCGATGGCCCGCTCCGCGAGCGCGGTGATCATGCTGGCCTACGCACTGATGATCGGCGTGACCTCGATCCTGGCGATCGGCACCGTGCTGCAAGTGCTGTTCGGCCTGCCGTTCTGGATCTCGGTCCTGCTCGGTGGCGGCGTCGTGGTGATCTACTCCGCCATCGGCGGCATGTGGTCCCTGACCCTGACCGACATCGTCCAGTTCGTGATCAAGACCGTAGGCCTGATGTTCATCCTGTTGCCAATCTGCCTGTACCGCGTTGGCGGCTGGGATGAGTTGGTGTTGAAACTGCCGGCGGCGAGCTTCAGCTTCACCACCATCGGCTGGGACACCATCATCACCTACTTCATGATCTACTTCTTCGGCATCCTGATCGGTCAGGACATCTGGCAACGGGTGTTCACCGTCAAGACCGCCAAAGTGGCTCAGGTTGCCGGTACCGCCGCCGGTATCTACTGCATCCTCTACGGCCTGGCCTGCGCCCTGATCGGCATGGCTGCCCACGTGCTGATCCCGGATCTGGACAACGTCAACAACGCCTTCGCCGCGATTGTGAAACTGTCCCTGCCGGACGGTATCCGTGGCCTGGTGATCGCCGCCGCACTGGCCGCCATGATGTCCACCGCCAGCGCCGGCCTGCTGGCCGCTGCCACTACCCTGACCGAAGACCTGCTGCCGAAACTGCGTGGCGGCAAACAGTCGAGCCTGGCGATCAACCGCCTGTTCACCCTGTTGACCGGCATCGTGGTACTGGGCATCGCCCTGATCGTGAACGACGTGATCAGCGCCCTGACCCTGGCCTACAACCTGCTGGTAGGCGGCATGCTGATCCCGCTGATGGGCGCCATCTTCTGGAAGCGCGCCACCACTGCTGGCGCCATCGCCAGCATGGGTATGGGCTTCGCCACTGCGCTGCTGTTCATGTTCAAGGACGGTCTGGACGCCAACACCCCGATCTATTACAGCCTCGGTGTAGGCCTGGTGAGTTTCGTGGTGGTGAGTTTGATGTCCCGCCGCACGGCAGCAGTGGTCAGCGCCGCCTAAGCTGAACATAACGACTTGATGCTTTCTTCGACGGGTGTGGCGTCGGTTGCCACACCCGTTTTTTTTCGTCTGAAGGAAACTGCACATGAAGATCGTCAGCCGCGACCAGTGGTTCGAAGTGAAACCGCTCAGTGACGGCATCCGCCTGATTCACGAGCCGTACATCCGCCCCTTCTACCGCTGCAACCTCTGGCACATCCAGGGCCGTGACAAAGACCTGTTGCTGGACAGCGGCTCGGGCCTGGTCAGCCTGCGCGAGCAACTGCCGTGGATCACCGAACGGCCGCTGGTGGCGGTGGCCAGCCATTGCCATTTCGATCACATCGCCGGTCATCACGAATTCACTGAACGACTGGTGCATCCGGCTGAAGCGGACATTCTTGCCGCACCGGACGGCGACAACGACCTGAGCAAAGCCTTTGTCGGCGACGACATGTTCGAAGCCCACCCTGATTGCCCGCTGTGCTACGCCGAATACCGGGTCAAAGCCGCACCGGCCACGGGGTTTGTCGAAGATGGCGATGTGCTGGATCTGGGCAACCGGGTATTGCAGGTCGTGCACACACCGGGACACTCGCCGGGTGGCATCTGCCTGTACGAAGCCGCCACCGAGACTTTATTCAGCGGCGACATCATCTACGACGGCCCGCTGATCGAAGACGCCTACCATTCCAACCTCGATGATTACGCCCACAGCCTGCAACGCTTGTGTGAGTTGTCGATCCGCACGGTGCATGGCGGGCATTTCGGCAGTTTTTCCGGGGAGTATTTGCGCAGCATGATTGACCAATGGCAGCGCTCACATGGCTAAAGCCTGCTGTACTCAACGACAGGAACTGCTCCGGCACGGAGAACAAAACCGCCTCCTCCTCGAAGAACGCTCATGAAAAAAGCTGCCGTTCGTGCTGTCGTGCACCGCTACATCAGCCGCCTGCTGGAAGGCCGGGATGACTTCGACGACAACGCCAGCCTGGCGCAGTTGGGATTGGATAAAGAAGATATCGAAGAGCTGATCTTCCATCTGGAAGATGAACTGGGTGTGACGGCGTTTACCGCCAAGGAAGACCAGATGCTCAAGACCGCCAGGACGGCGAATGATTTGAGCCGGTTTTTGCTGGAGATTGGGCGGTACTAAGGCGGGTGATCAAACGTACACGAAGCGGCAAGGGAGTTTGCTCCCTCGCCACGGAAACACCTTTCACCTGTCAGGTGTTATCTGCCATTACCGGCGACGCTGCTGACGTCGGCGCTGTTCGTCGTCAGTGCGAACAGGCACCGGTTGCAGAGGCGGTTCGATCAAACCGAGAGCCACGCCCAGGTCATGCAGCCAGTTTTGAATTTTCTCTTTCATGGTGCCCCCTTCAGGGTAGTGCCGAGCGGCCAAAATTCTGTAGCCCCTTCGCACAGATAATAGTCCGAAGTCCTACGCAATGCTCGCGCAAAGTCGCAACGATCTGTTACTGAATCCATCACAATCAGCCTGTGTTCAGGCAATTTCCCGCGCCTGTACCCGTGCCGGTGGAAAAACCACCTGTTGCTGCTCGATCCAGGCATTCAGGTTGGCCCCGACCATGCCCTTGCGCCACATCAGCCAGGTGGTAGCGCTGGCGAACGGCTCGGCCAACGGATGCACGGCCACACTCTCACGGCCCGGTAAACTGGCGAGCATCGACTCCGACATCAGCGCCACACCGGAACCGGCAATCACACACGCCAGCATCCCCGGATAGGACTCGATCTCCATGGCCCGGCCCATGGCCGCGTGGTCATGGGCGAACCAGGCCTCCAGGCGCATGCGGTAGGAGCAGCCCTGGCGAAAGGTGAACACCGAACGACCTTGCACATCCAGCGCGCTGCGCACGGGTGGATGATCGGCCTCGCTGATCAGCACCAGCCGCTCGTCGCACAAAGGCACTCCGTCGAGCCCGGCCAGTTCCATGGGGCCATCCACCAGCGCCGCATCGAGTCGTCCGGTGAGCAGGCCTTCGAGCAATTCACCGCTGGGTCCGGATTGCACTTGCAGGTTCACGGCCGGATACAAACGGTGGTAGCGCGCCAATAGCCCCGGAAGGTGAATCGCCGCCGTGCTGTACATGGTGCCGAGCACGAAGTCGCCCGCCGGTTGCCCGCCCTGCACTGCCGCGCTGGCTTCGTCGCGCAAGGCAAACAGCTTGGCGGTGTAGTCCAGCAGGACTTTTCCCGCAGGCGACAACTGCAAGCGCTGACGTTCGCGCAGGAACAGTTCGACACCCAGTTGCTCTTCCAGCTGTTTGAGCCGGGTCGACAGGTTCGACGGCACTCGATGCAGCCGTTCGGCGGCCCGGGTGATGGACCCTTCTTCCGCCACCGCCTGGAAGATGCGCAATTGGCTGAATTCCACGGCATTCTCCAAAAAAGAACAAGTTACTCACTATTATTCATTTTTAAAGAAAGTCAATCAATCCTAGCCTGACGGTCATCGATCCTCTAAACGGAATCCAGACCATGTCTCCCTTGATTCGCTTATCCGCCAGTTTCGTTGCCCTGATGATGGCCATGGGCATCGGCCGTTTTGCCCTGACACCGCAACTGCCGCACCTGCTCAGCGAGGGTCAGATCGACCTGACCGCAGCCGGACTGATTGCCGCCGCCAATTACCTCGGTTATTTCATCGGCGCGGTGGACGCCATGTTCTCCCGGCGTCCCGCGCAAGTGCACCGACGCTTGCTCGGCGGATTGTGGCTCTGCGTACTGCTGACCCTGGCGTCGTTCTGGGCCAATGGTTTCTGGTCGCACCTGCTGCTGCGCTTCGGCACCGGTGTGGCCAGCGCCTGGGTGCTGGTGATGATCACCGCCCTGAGCCAGCCGCTCGCGGCAGCGGCCGGTCGCCCACGATTAGGCGCCCTGGTCTTCGCCGGACCGGGTTTGGGAATTTTTCTGACCGGCTTGCTAGCTCTGGGCTCGAATCTGCTGGGCCAGACTTCCGCTACCTTGTGGCTGGTGTACGCCGCCGCAGGGCTGGCGATGCTGCTGGGGATCCTGCCGTTCCTGCCACAACCGAGCGCAACCGCGACTGCTGCGCCCAGCGCCATCGCATCGCACACCCAAGGCATCGCTCGTCTGGGCTGGATCTACGGCTTGTACGGATTGGGCTACATCATCCCGGCGACCTTTCTGTCGCAGATGGCCAACGCACAATTCCATGGCCAATGGCAGGCCGACCTGTTCTGGCCGTGCTTTGGCCTGGCGGCTGCCACGGGGGTGCTGCTGGTGAGTCTGCGTCGCCAAAGGCCGGGAGCAACGCGCCACTGGTTGATGGCGACGTTATGGCTGCAAGCCGCTGGCGTGTTCGCCTGCCTGCTGGGCAACGGGCCAGGTCTGGCGTTGGGTGTGATCCTGTGCGGCACGCCATTCCTGGCCTGCATGCAACTGGTGATGCAACGCTCCCGGGAACTGGCGCCCCACGCTACCCAGCGCAATGCCGGCCTGCTGACGGCCTGCTTCGCCGTGGGCCAATTGAGCGGGCCATTGCTGGCGGCGCTGAGCAGTCATTTCAGTGGCGGTTTACAACCGGCGCTGGTGGTCGCCGGTTGCGGCTTGCTGATCGCCGGCGGTCTGTTGCTCGCGCCGTTCAGTGCTGACCGAGGGCTTTGCGCAAACGACGGCGTAACCACTGCTCAGCGCTGACAAAGGTGATGCCCGCCAACACCAGCACTGCACCGATGACGAAGTTCAGGCTCAGCACCTCGCCCAGCAGCACCACACCGAACGTGACGCCGAACAACGGCGTCATGAACGAAAACACTGCGAGGTTCGCCGCCAGGTACCGGCGCAGCAGCCAGAACCAGATCAGGTAACTGAAGAACGACACGACCACGCCCTGAAACAGCACACTGGCGACCGCTACAGTGGTCAGGCTGACATGGGTGATCTGGCCGCTGAGCAGCGCAATCAACAACAATCCGAAGAAACCGACTATCAACTGATAGAACAGCGTCAGGGGCACTGGCGCTTCCGACAGGCGCGAGGCGCGAACCACCACCGTGGTCGCGCCCCAGGCCGCGCCCGCCAGCACACCCAGGGCATCGCCCATCAACATGCGGTAATCAAGGTTGTCCCAGGACACCCCGCCGGCAAACGCGATGGCAATCCCGATAAAAGCCAGGACAATCCCCAGCCATTGCAACGGGCGCAAACGCTCACTGGGCAGCAACCAGTGCACACCCAATGCGGTAAAGATCGGCGCGGTGTAGAGGAACACCGACATGTGCGCCGCCGTGGTCAGTTGCAGGCCTTCGGAAATGAAGAAGAACTCCAGGGCGAACAAGGCACCGGCCAACAAGCCGCCGCGCCAGGTCGTACCCACCTGGCTCCAGCCGCCCTTCCAGCAGATCAACAACCCGACCAGCAACGCCGACATGCCGGAACGTCCGGCCGCCTGCATCACCGGCGCGATATCGGCCGCCGCCCACTTGATCATCACTTGTTGAACGCCCCAGACCAGGCACAACCCGACCATCACTTGCAGGGCAAACCCGTCGGCGCTGCGCCGGGTGGCGCTCACCGGAACACCTCGAAGACACAATCCATGGCAACGACTCGGCAGTAAAAGCAAAGCCCCGGCCTTCTCGTTGAAAAGAACACACCGGGGCGAAAAATCATGTTGTCGATTATTAACCAGAAGGCCAGAAAATGCCGCCCGCCAGAGACCTCTACTTCTCTGCTTGCGCCATCCTGGCCCTCTGTCTTGTCAGCGCATCAACTGAGCTCAATGCGATCGGCATGAATGACAATCTGGCCATTCTTGTACAACGCACCGATGGCCTTCTTGAAGTTGCCCTTGCTGACACCGAACAGGCTGCTGATCAACGCCGGATCGCTCTTGTCGCTGACCGCCAGGGTGCCGTTGTTTTCGCGCAACCTGGCGAGGATCTTCGAGTTCAGGCTGGTGGCCGCTTCCTGGCCGACCGGTTGCAGGCTCAGACTGATCTTGCCGTCGGCGCGAACTTCCTTGATAAAGCCCTTTTCTTCTTTACCGGCGCGCATGAACTTGAAGATTTCATTCTTGTGGATCAGGCCCCAATGCTTGTTGTTGATGATGGCCTTGAAGCCCATGTCAGTGGCTTCGGCCACCAGCAAGTCCACTTCCTGACCGGCGGTGTAATTGGCCGGGGTCTTGTCCAGGTAGCGGTCCAGGCGCGCGGTCGCGGTGATGCGACGGGTGTGTTTGTCGAGATAGACGTGCACTACCACATATTCGCCCGCCGTCATCTGGCGCTTCTCTTCGGAGAACGGCAGCAACAGGTCTTTCGGCAACCCCCAGTCCAGGAATACACCGATGCTGTTGACTTCAACAACTTTCAAACTGGCGAATTCACCGACTTGAACTTTCGGTTTTTCAGTAGTTGCGATGAGTTTGTCATCGCTGTCCAGATAAATAAAAACGTTGAGCCAGTCTTCATCTTCGCTAGGAATATCTTTTGGAATATAACGATTAGGCAGAAGGATTTCGCCATCCGCACCACCGTCCAGATATAAACCGAAGTTAGTGTGTTTAACCACTTGCAAACTGTTGTAACGCCCGACTAAAGCCATGTCCAATACCCTCATTGCGTGGGCGGCATTCTACCCGGTTTTAGGCGCCGCGTTCGGCAGCCGGCCCGGTGGCGCGAGAAAATCCTCTGAAACCCTTAATTTTTCCGGGTTTTCATCCCGCGCCCGGCCGCTCGTCAGGCCGTTCCGGGCATTTACGCCATGCCCTGGCAAGCGTGACGCGGTATTTTGTCAGGCAATGTTATTAGTTAAAACAGCGGCTTAGGTGCATATTTCGAATATTGGCCGGCGACTGATTACCCCGTCCTCACGAATATGCCGAGGGGATATTTGCCAAGCAATTATCAGGTAATTCCTGTACGATGCCTGGCCAAGTTAATTTTCTACAGGTTAATGGCCGCCATGCGCGTAAAAGCATCCACCAGCAAAGCAAAGCCAGCTCCAGCCGTCGAAACCAGCGAATCGATCAACAGCCAGATCGCTGCGTTCCTCAAGTCCGGCGGTGAAATCCAGCAAATTGCCAAAGGCGTCAGCGGCCAGACATTCGGCCCGTCCAAGCAGATCACCCTGGGCAAAAAGTAATACCCTCGCGTCACCTGGTCCCAAAGCGCTTTGAGCTTCGAAGCGCTTGGACTGGAACCCTCGTTTCTCCCCTGCGCCACGCCATCAAATCCGTTGGAAATCGACGAACGGCCTTCATTGCCGATCATTCGCCGGTATCCTTGCACGCGTCTGGATCAAGCGTTCCAGCGGGCTCAACAGCCTGCCTTCGCGGTTCATGGAGTGACGCATGTTCAAACCTTTCTATCTCTCGGCATTGCTCGCCAGCCTGCTGGCCTGCTCCGTAGCCCACGCACAAATCTTTCAGCGTGAGCTGGGGGGCTTCGACCTCAAGCTCGGCACCACCCCCACCCGCAGCATGGCCCAGGGCCTGGTCAAACCTTCGGCCGTCGGCTCGTTTCATGGCGGCCTGGACCTGAGCCACGACAGCGGTTTCTACGTGGGCCAATGGTCGCCCAGCATGGGCATCAGCCCGGGCAAAAACCTCGAGCTCGATTCCTACATGGGCTTTAAACAACCCTTCGACCAAACCCTCGGCTACGAAGTGGGCCTGATCCGCTACAGCTACCCCGAAGTTACGACCCCTGACAGCCAGGAACTGTTCGGCGGCCTGACCTTGCTCGGCAGCCGTTTCGGCATCGCCTTCAGCAATGACCCGGACAAACAGAACAACACCCTGTTCGCTGACTTGAGCGGCAATCAACCGTTCGGTGTCGGCATCAGCCTGAAATACACCACCCACCAATTCAATACGCCAGTGGCGGTGGATAGAGGGAACGTAGGCAGTTTTACCGATTGGTCGCTGAAATTGTCCCGCCCGTTCATGGGCATCGACCTCGACCTGATCTACAGTGACTCCAGCCTGAGCGGCAGCGGTTGCTCGGCCTATGCCGGGCACAACAGCCAGTGCGACGGGCTGGTGACGCTCAAGGCCGAACACGCGTTCTATTGATCGGCTGAACTGCCGGACTCCTCCCGGGTTCACATGAGAATCAGCCCCCGAAAGCTGGCTTTCGCAAGGATTCGTCCATGTCCCGCTGGTTCAAACATATCGCGGTTGTGTTGACCATTGCCCTCGCCCTCGGCGCGTGCAGCCGCGTGGGCCTGGCCTACCGCAATCTCGATGTGATCATCCCGTGGACGCTCAGCGACTACCTGGACATGAACGGCGAGCAAAAAAGCTGGCTGAACGAACGCCTGAAGGAACACCTGAGCTGGCACTGCACCACTCAATTGCCCGGCTACCTCGACTGGCTGGACCGCCTGCAAACCATGATCGCCACCAATCAGGTTACCGATGCCGCCTTGCAGGCCCGCGCCCGTGAAGCCGAGCAGGCGATCGCCGAGATCGCACGGGAGATCACCCCGTCGGCCATCGAGTTGCTGCAAGGGCTGGATGACAAACAAGTCGCCGAAATGAACCAAGCCTTTGCCAGGGATCAGCGCAAACGCCAGGAAGAATACCTCAAGCCTTCCCTCGACCAGCAGATCAAGGAGCGCGGCGCGCGCATGGAGAAGCGCTTGAATGACTGGCTCGGGCCACTGAGCACCGCCCAGCAACAGCGGGTAGCCACATGGTCCAGCGCCTTGGGCGAGCAGAACACCCAGTGGCTTGCCAACCGCGTCCATTGGCAGAAGCAGTTCAGCGCAGCTGTTGCCCAACGCCAGAGCCCCCAATTCCCACAACGCATCGAGACACTTCTGGTCAATCGCGAGAGTTTGTGGACGCCCGCCTATCGTCAGGCCTTTGCCAACACCGAGGCCCAGGCGCGTTCACTGTTCGTGGATCTGATGGCTGAAAGCACACCGAACCAGCGCGCGCGTTTGCTGAAGAAAATTGAAGGTGTGAGGAAGGACTTCAGCGACTTGAAGTGTTTAAAAACGGCGAAACAAAGTTAAGCCCCACACAATTCCCCTGTGGGAGACCCTATGGTTGAGGTGAAGCCTTCAGCCGGGCTTCTGCTGACGACTGACAGGCGGCATGTCGAATTCCACGCAAGCCAAACGACTAGGCTGTGTAAGTCACCTCCCCGCCCCACGCAGGAGAAAACAACATGAACATTCAGCACCATCCCGTCGTATCGCAGGAAGAATGGCTCGCCGCCCGCAAACAACACCTGGCCCACGAAAAAGCCTTCACCAGGGAAAGGGACAGACTCAGCGCCGAACGCCGCGCCCTGCCCTGGGTGAAAATCGACAAGGACTATCGCTTCCAGGGGCCCAATGGCGAACTGAAACTGGCAGACCTGTTCGGCGGCCGCAGCCAGTTGGTCATCTACCACTTCATGTTCGCCGAGGGTTGGGACGAGGGCTGCCCCGGTTGCTCGTACCTGAGCGATCACATCGACGGCGCCAATCAGCACCTGGCCCACCATGACGTGGCCGTGGTGGCGGTTTCCCACGCACCGTTCGCCGAATTCCAGGCCTTCAAGCGGCGCATGGGCTGGAAGTTCGACTGGGTGTCGTCCGATGGCTGCGATTTCAACTACGACTTTGGCGTCTGTGCCCGGGCCGAAGACGTAGTCGCTGGAAAGGCTACGTACAACTACGAAAAAACCGACGGCGCCGAGGAGGAACTCCCTGGTCTCAGCGTGTTTTATCGCAATGACGCCGGCGAAATTTTCCATACCTACTCCACCTATGCCCGGGGCCTGGACATGCTGGTCGGCGCCTACAACTACCTCGACCTGACGCCCAAGGGCCGCAATGAGGAGGAGATCATGGAATGGGTGCGGCATCACGACAAATATGAGGAACAGGAGAAGTCAAGCTGCTGTCATGGTGGTTAGCCCCAGACACCGAGGCGCGGCCTTCGCGGGCAAGCCACGCTCCCACAAATTTTGTGTCGTACACAAGATATGTGTTCACACCAGGCTCCTGTGGGAGCGGGCTGGGCGCACATAAAAAACCGGACATCAGTCCGGTTTTTTTTGGTCACGGCATCGGCTTACTCAGCCGCTGGCGCTTCCGGCTTGCGGCGCTTGAGCGGGGCCATGCCGTCCTTGCTGACCAGCGAATCGGTCTTCGGCCGGTTGGCGCTCTTGCGCTTGGTCGGGGTCTTGGCGGCGGTTTTCTTCTTGTCGCCCTTGGCGTCGGTCTTTTTCTTCTTCACGCCGACGGCCTTGCCCGAAGCCTTGACCTTTTTCGGTCCGCCGTAGGTGCCTTTGACTTCCTTGATGGTACGACGCTCGAAGCTCTGCTTGAGGTAGCGCTCGATGCTCGACATCAGGTTCCAGTCGCCGTGGCAGATCAGCGAGATGGCCAGGCCATCGTTACCGGCGCGACCGGTGCGACCGATGCGGTGCACATACTCGTCGCCGCTGCGCGGCATGTCGAAGTTGATCACCAGGTCCAGACCGTCCACGTCCAGGCCGCGAGCGGCGACGTCGGTGGCCACGAGGATTTTCACGCCGCCCTGCTTCAGGCGGTCGATCGCCAGTTTGCGATCCTTCTGATCTTTCTCGCCGTGCAGCACGAACGCTTTGTATTCCTGCGCCACCAGGCGGCCGTAGATACGGTCGGCCATGGCCCGGGTGTTGGTGAACACGATGGCCTTCTGGTAGGTCTCGTTGGCCAACAGCCAGTTGACGATCTGTTCTTTGTGCTGGTTGTGGTCAGCGGTAATGATTTGCTGGCGGGTGGTGTCGTTCAGCTGACTGACTGCGTTGAGCTGCAAGTGCTCAGGGTTGTTCAGGACCTTGGCGATCATCTCGCGCAGGCCCGAACCACCGGTCGTAGCGGAGAACAGCATGGTCTGCTGGCGGCTGGTGCACTCGTCCACCAGACGCTGCACGTCTTCGGCAAACCCCATGTCGAGCATGCGGTCGGCTTCGTCGAGCACCAGCACTTCGACTTCCTTGAGGTCAAGGTTGCCGGCGTTCAGTTGCTCGATCATCCGGCCCGGCGTACCGATCAGGATGTCCGGCACCTTGCGCAGCATGGCGGCCTGGACCTTGAAGTCTTCGCCGCCGGTGATCAGGCCGGACTTGATGAAGGTGAACTGCGAGAAGCGTTCAACTTCTTTCAGGGTCTGCTGGGCCAGTTCGCGGGTCGGCAGCAGGATCAGGGTCTTGATGCTGACGCGGATTTTCGCCGGGCCGATCAGACGGTTGAGGATGGGCAAAACGAATGCAGCGGTTTTGCCGCTACCGGTTTGCGCCGTCACCCGCAGGTCACGCCCCTGGAGCGCCAGCGGGATGGCCGCGGCTTGCACAGGCGTTGGCTCGACAAATTTCAGCTCGGCCACGGCTTTGAGCAGGCGTTCGTGCAGGGCGAATTGGGAAAACACGGGTGCTACCTCGAAGAAATGCAAAAAAACAGCTGCATAGGGTAACGGTTTCGAGCGCTCAGGCCGAGTTTCTTTATACAAATGGCGGTAAACAGTTGGTTTTTTGTTGCCTGATTTTTCTTCAAACGTAATACAAAGCGTCTTAAATGCTCTAATCCCCTCTCGCGCCTTATAGAAGAATCGTTTTCGACCATGGATATCAAACAGCTCTGGACCAACGTCCTGGACCTTTGGGGCGCCCTCGACCAGCACCCGCTCGTGCATTCCAGCCTGTCGCTGTTGTTGCTGCTGGCAATTGCGCTGTTCCTCGGACGGGTGGCGCGCTACCTCATACTGCACGCGGCGAAAATGCTCGGCCGCCAGCCGGCCCTGCACTGGGTCAATGATTTCCTGCAGAACAAGGTGTTCCATCGCCTGGCGCAGATCACGCCTTCGCTGGTGCTCCAGTTCGGTCTCAATCTGGTGCCGGACCTGAGCAAGACCAGTCTGAATTTCCTCGGCAACGTCGCGCTGTCCTTCACCTTGCTGTTTCTGCTGCTGTCGGTCAGCGCCCTGCTCAATGCCCTGCTGGACATCTACGCCCGCACCGAGCACGCGCGCACCCGCTCGATCAAAGGCTATGTGCAACTGGCGAAAATGGTGTTGTACGTGTTTGGCGCGATCGTCATCGTCGCCACGCTGATCGACCGCTCGCCGCTGTTGCTGCTCTCGGGTCTGGGTGCCATGTCGGCGGTGATTCTGCTGGTCTACAAGGACACCCTGCTGTCGTTCGTCGCCAGCGTGCAGTTGACCAGCAACGACATGCTGCGGGTCGGCGACTGGATCGAGATGCCTCAGGTCGGCGCCGATGGCGATGTGGTGGACATCACGCTGCACACGGTCAAGGTGCAGAACTTCGACAAGACCATCGTCTCGATCCCGACCTGGCGCCTGATGTCCGAGTCATTCAAGAACTGGCGCGGCATGCAGGCTTCCGGTGGCCGCCGGATCAAACGCAGTCTGTTCATCGACGCCAGCGGCGTACGCTTTCTGCGTGACGACGAAGAGCTGAAGCTGTCCCAGGTGCACTTGCTCACCGACTACATGACCCGCAAACAGGCCGAACTCAAGGCCTGGAACGAAGCCCAGGGTAACGTCGCGGCCATGTCCGCCAACCGTCGGCGGATGACCAATATCGGCACTTTGCGCGCCTATGCGCTGGCCTACCTGAAGAGTCACCCGGAGATCCAGCCGAACATGACCTGCATGGTGCGCCAGATGCAGACCACGGCCCAGGGCATTCCACTGGAAATCTACTGCTTCACCCGCACCACGGCGTGGGCCGACTACGAGCGGATCCAGGGGGATATTTTCGACTACCTGCTGGCGGTGCTGCCGGAGTTTGGGTTGAACCTGTATCAGCAGCCCAGCGGATCGGATTTGCGTGCGGGGATATTGCCGGCGGTGCTGGGAGCGAGCCATTTTCCCGAAGCTGAAAAACGCAGGGTGTAACCCCACAAAAAACAAATGTGGGAGCGAGCYTGCTCGCGATGAGGGCGTGTCAGTCAACATATGTGTCGTCTGACTGTCCGCTATCGCGAGCAAGCTCGCTCCCACAGGGGGTACATCGTTTTCAGAATTTGCGGATTACTTCACCTGCCGCTGCGGCGCCTTGTGCACCATGGTGTAGGCGTAGTCCACGCCCATGCCGTAGGCGCCACTGTGTTCCAGCACCAGTTCCATCACCGCTTCGTAAGTATCCTTGTGCGCCCAGTCACGCTGGTATTCGAGCAACACTTGCTGCCAGGTCACCGGTAYCGCGCCGGCCTGAATCATCCGTTGCACCGACATGTCGTGGGCTTCCTTGCTGGTGCCGCCGGAGGCGTCGGTGACGATGTACACCTCGTAGCCTTCAGCCAGGGCTTCCAACGCAGGGAAGGTCAGGCAGACCTCGGTCCACAGCGCGGCAATGATCAGCTTCTTGCGACCGGTGGCTTTCACCGCGTCTACCAGTGCCTTGTCTTCCCAGGAGTTCATCGAGGTGCGCTCGATCGGCTTTTGCTCCGGGTGCACTGCCAGCAATTCGGGCCAGATGTAACCGCTGAAGCTTTCGGTTTCGACCGAGGTGTAGATAGTCGGTACGTTGAAGATCTTCGCCGCCTTGGCCAGGCCCACGGTGTTGTTCTTCAGGGTCTGGCGGTCGATGGACTGCACGCCGAAAGCCATTTGCGGCTGGTGGTCGATCAGGATCAGGGCGGAGTTGGTAGGGTTGAGCAGTTCACGAATAGACATGGCGCGTTCCTTTTGATGTCGATACTTCGAATGGATAAGGGGTTAGTCGACCTTGCCTTCAGCGGCGTTGTTGTCGGCTTGGATGTCACTTTAGGGGCTGGCGATAAAAGGGACAATTACCTAAAATCGAGAATCATTGATTCTAAAATAGGGACAATATGGATCGCATCGAATGCATGCGCGCCTTCGTCGTCACGGTCGGCGAGAACGGCTTCGCCGCAGCCGCCCGGGCCATGGACGTGCCGCGCTCGAAAGTCAGCAAACAGATTCAGGCGCTGGAAGAAGCCATCGGTGTGCAATTGCTGCAACGCACCACCCGCAGCCTGCACCTGACCGAGGCCGGGGCCGAGTATTTCGATGCAGCACGAGAGGTGTTGGCGGCACTGGACGAGGCCGAGCAACGCGCCCGTGACGGCATCGGCGAGTTACGCGGTGTGTTGCGGGTCAATGCGCCGATGTCGTTCGGTCTTCGGCGGTTGGGGCCGTTGATTCCGCTGTTTCATGAACAGCACCCGAACATCGAGCTGCAACTGGTGCTCAGCGACCAGCAGGTCGACCCCGTGCGGGGTGGGTTTGACGTGACCATCCGCATCGCCAGCATGCCCGACTCGACGATGATCGCCCGGCAACTGGCGCCCGCACCGCGCATCATGGTGGCGTCCCCTGCTTATCTCGAGCGCGCGGGCGTTCCGCAGACTCCGCAGGATCTGCGCGCCCATCAATGTTTGAACTACGGGTATCTGCAGAGCGGTGTCAGCCTGCAACTGTGCAATGGCAGGGAAACCCAACGGGTGAACGTCACCGGCCCACTGCACGCCAACAACGGCGACCTGCTCGCCCAGGCCGCCGAAGCCGGCATGGGCATCGCCCTGCTGCCCGACTTCATCGTCGAAGATGCGCTGGCGGCCGGGCGGCTGGTGCCAGTGCTGTGCGAATGGCAGGCTCCGGCGATCACTATCAATGCGGTGTATTCGTCGGCGCGGCGGGTGCCGCAGAAGACCCGGGCGTTTATCGAGTTTCTGGTGGGGCAATTGGCGCCGAAGTGATTTTCGGAGATCACACAATCCCTTGTAGGAGCGAGCCTGCTCGCGATTGCGG